>JABXGU010000276.1 GCA_016550415.1 archaeon
GGATGAGAGTGTGTTGAGGTTCTGGGTCACCCCACTCTAGCTTCATACCTACATCCTTTGGTGTGAGTTTCCCTTGGTCCATAAGGTAGTAAGCGAAACCTATCGTCGTACCGCAGCTCATAGTATCTAAGCCTAGGTCGTCACAGAGATGTGCAGCATAAACTACTGCTTCCAGATTGTCACAAAGAATCATGGAACCCAATGAGCATATGGTTTCATATTCAGGTCCACTTGTTCGGGGTAGCTTGTATTTGCCCTTTGGGATTTCTACGATCCGACCACACCGTATTGGACAACGGTAGCAGCCGTCGTTTCCCACTGTGATTTTTTCATACATTGTGGAGCCGCTGATGTTGTCACATGTTGGAAAATCGCCTTGAGTCCAATACTTGTTGGGCATTGCACCCATCTCTTGACTGGGTCCGATGAATGCGGCAGTTCCCATCTCTTGGTACATTCCAATCTGGAAGTCTTCCATCATTGTTTTTGAAGCTGTGCGAGCTAGTTGAATAAGGGCGTCAGGTTTAGCTACAGAAACGGGAGTATCGCCTGCGGCTACAATGGCTTTGAGGTGTTTACTTCCCATAACAGCCCCAAGTCCCATTCTCCCCGCAGCACGAGCACCTTCTGACATTATGTTGGCATATTTAACGAGATTCTCACCAGCAGGACCAATGGTCAAGCTAGCCATTCTTTTATCGTTCATGTCCTTTTTGAGTTGAGCCTGGACATCGAAATTGCGTCGCGTCCAAAGATTCTGAGCATCCTGTAACTCAACATGTCCGTGTAAAATAGTGAGAAGGGTAGGTTTAGCGGCTCGACCTTTGATGTGAATACCATCATAACCTGCTTGACGGAGTCGTGCACCAAAGTTTCCGCCGATGAGAGATTCCCCCCATAAATGGGTTAAAGGAGATTTTGAACATAGAGCAAGGCGCCCACAGGTTGGAACACTAGTGCCTGTTAATGGTCCAGCTAGCATAAGAATAGGATTTTCAGGACCCAGTGGATCAATATCCTTGTTAAGTATGGGATAGAGGATACGCGCTGCCAATCCACTGCCCCCAATAAACAACCGAGACCAATCGATGGGAGTAGGACTGTCAGCGATCTGCATTCGCGTAAGGTCTACCTGCAAAATTTTGCCCGTATAGCCATAACTGCTTTCCTTAGCCATTTTACTGTTATACCTCTTCTTTTCATTAATTTATAACATATTTAGAAATCAATGCTTTTTCCTTCGAAAATATAGTGCCAGATGCGATGAATGTCGTCATCAGTTGGCTCGCGACAGTTGAGAATATTTAGTGCAGATTCTTCAGTTAGTCGGACCAAATCATCGAAGGTTTCTTCAAACTTCTTTTTGGTAAGACCATACTCCTTTAGTGAAAGAGGCATTTTCAGCCTTCGCATAAGGTCACGAATTACATCCCGTAATTTGAGGGCAGCTTTCACATCATCAGCGGCGTTTGTGACACCAACTTCACGAGCAAAGCGACCATAAAGGTTGGCATGAGTCTTAGCGCCATATTCAATGGAATAGGGAAGTACCATACCCACAGCGATACCATGAGTTATGTGATAGAGACCACCCATAGCATGTCCAAAGGAGTGGGTGATACCGAGTTGGGAGTTACTCCAAGCTAATCCACTAATAGTGGCAGCATTGTGAAGCTTCTCACGTGCCTCTATATCTTCAGGATTTTCAAAGGCACAAGGTAAATATTCGAGGATGAGTTTTGCACTATGGATGGCTAATGCGTCGCTGAAGTCATTACGCCACTGGCAAGTGTATGGGTCAATAGCCTGAGCGAGGGCATCCATACCTGCAGCAGCGGTGATTTTAGGCGGCACAGTTTTTGTGAATGCTGGGTCAAGGACAGAGATGAAGGGAACTAACGTGTGGTGTGTAAGTTCCATTTTTCGGTGAGCCTTGGTGTCGGTGATAACAGCTGCCCAAGTTGCATCAGAACCTGTGCCTGATGTGGTTGGAATTGCAATGAGTGTAGCCTTCTCTAGCTTTATGGAAGTGAGAGGTGTAATGTCGTCCATTGACATATCAGGATGCTCATAAAGTACCCAAGCAGCCTTAGCAACATCTATACAGGAACCTCCACCAAGACCCACAATTATATCAGGCTTGAAATCGCGCATTGCCTTGGCACACTCTAGTACAACTGTGTCAGGTGGTTCTGGAAGAATCCCATCATAATGAGTAACTTCAATCCCTGCTTTCTTGAGCTTCCCAGTAACAAGATCTAGAAAACCCAGTTTGACCATTGTCTTGTCAGTAGCGATGAATGCACGGGAACCCTCCACTTCTTCAAGATAATCAATGGAATTTTCTCCGAAGACAATGGTTCGAGGTGAATGGAAAAACCACATAATAAATGGACCTCCGATACATGCAAGAACCTGAATCTACGAAAACACAGTCTGGAATCTAATATCTGTGACAGACCGAGTCACGAAGTTCATCTCTAATCAATGTGGGTTTCCCATAGAAAAGTAAGTAGGGTTGTTGATGCATATTGAAGTCTAGCTAAATCATGAAGAGTAGCTAGCAGATAGCCAGGAAATCGTGATTATTCTGAACCATCGACTTAGAATTCAGTTTTAATCATTTGAGCGACTCGTACAAGTTCTTTAGCAGCCCGAGTATACCGCATCACCATTGCCCGATTACCTGTTAATTTCATCTTTCTGATGAGAAGCGCTTTGATGGGATCTAAGCGACCTTCAATAATTTCCTTCCAGTTTTCTAGTGTTCCCTCGTAGATAAATGCAGTTTCTTTTGCATCTCGGTTTGGGAGCATCTCATATCCTCGGCATTTCCCATGCCAGAGATCCATCCACATCACAATTTCTTCCTTTATGCCAGCAGCCTCATCAGACCAGACGATGAAAAGGAAATCGCCTTCCCATGTTTTTGCCGCTTCTTCGTAGGGTTTACTCTCGTTCAGCGTCTTAACATACTTCTCTAGCCACTCATCTGTTCCGAACATTGTCATTATTAACCACATCTCATTTTAGGCAAGTGAAGGTGAAAATGAACTTGGTGAATTAAAAACCGTTTGGCTATATCAAAAAATGGAATAGTAGAGTTCTAGAATGTCATCATTTGTTAACAAGACCCTTCCGGTTTCGACGTAGTACGATTGTTAGGACCAGAGTTATTATTATTGATAGGATGACTGATTGCCACGGAAAACCGGGAATTGGAGGTGGAGAAGTAGTATCAGTGGTTGTAGTTGGTGTAGTTGTTGTATTCAAATTCGAGATATAATGGATAACACAGTTAAGTGTAATATTTAGCCACCGTTGAGGACATGATCCATTGATATGAATCTCGATTAAGTCGAGAGCATTATTGGTATGGGATAAAGATGATTCCGTGTTATCTTGGTTTAGAGTATCTATAGCCATGTTTAACTCAGATGTGATAGTGTTACGAAGAGTGGAGGGAGTGCCACCAGTTAAGGAGGAATCAGGAAGGTTGTTTACACTGGTTCGAGCTTTAGTTAATGCATCAACCAAATCAGAGGTGCTAACTGAATACACACCAGATAGGTGGTCTGCGAGTGCTTGAACAACCGTTATACTTTGGTAGTCTTGTCGATTGGTGACATCGGAGGGATAATTGTGTTCAAGTTCTGTTATTGTGAAGTTGGAACTTGCGAGGGTATAAGACGCGCTAGGATTGAATGATGTAATTGTAGTAGAGGAATAGTAATTACTGCAAACTGTTTCTGCAATTGACCCATTGATTTGCACAGTAGCTAGAAAATTGAAGAAAGGTTCAACATGGTAAAGGCCGCGATAAGTTATGAAACCACTGCTGATTGTGTCACGGACACCACCATAATTGTAGAGCCCGATATCGGTACTAGCATTCAAACGTAAAGATTCTGCTAATAATGACCCAAGTTCTCCCTTACTAAGTTGATTTTCTGCGTAGCCTACCGGTGCATTCAGTGCTGTGGCAAGAGGAGCATCCCAAGTATCGATGATTGCCTCAATTGCAGAATCAGGCGATAGAGGTGGCGAAGTCAAGGAATAGGCTGTGTGGGTATAATCAAGTACTGTGCCGTTAGAAACAGAAATTGTTACGTTGAGCATACCAACAGAGCTAGTCCAAGAACCAACACTGGGACAGATGAGAGTTCCATTTACAATTTGAGGTCCTGAAGCTTTCACTATGATGTCCAATCCAGGAACATTTTCTGCCAAGCTCTGTGCTGTGCCGCTGCCCAGGCAGCCCAATACAATTGTGAAGTTGACACCTTGTGCTGCGAGTTCAGCAGCTGCAGCTATTGCTGCATCCTCCATATCGGTGAAGGTTACCTCAGGAGGAGCATACCAAAAAGAGGGGATCAAACCAATTATGCCAACACGAAGACCAGCCACTTCTACAATAGTGTAATTTTCTGTTTGGGGTGAACCAGGCCATTGTGTATTGGCACTCACAATATCAAAGTCAGCAGCAGTAATCATACCTTTGAGGGTCGAGAGGCTTTGATCAAATTCATGATTATCAAGAGCCATAGCGTCATAGCCAATGGTATTCATAACCTCCATCATTGGTAGCCCATGGTTAAGATCATTAGTTGCGCCGCCACTTAGGGTGTCACCACAATCTAGCATCAGAAGAGGTTTCTCAGCCCGTATTTGATTAACAAGTGTGGCAAGGAGGGACATACCAATGCTGCATCCGCTACCTGTCCATTGGGGGTAGAGATGGCTATGTGTATCATGGGTATACATGATAGTTAATTCCACTGTAGGTCCAGGTTGTGGAGGTGGATCAGCTGAAGTAGGTGCTACTGTTTTACTTGTAAGCAACCCTGAAATTAGGAATAATAACAAAAGGGAGAATACGGAACGATTCATAAGCTCATCTCTGAAAATATGAATTTGTTGAAGAAAGAATCCTAATCCATATAAAAAAACCTTAAGGAGAATAAGAAAGTAGGGTTGAGCGATGACAAAATATACAATTGCCCAAATTTCAGACCTTCACGTTGGAGAAGCAGGTTGCCGCAACGACATGATAGCAGCTGGAATTGAAGAAATTAATAGACTCGAACCTGACTTCACCGTAGTTGCTGGCGATTTAACTTGGAATGGAGTCAGGGAGCAGTTCTTTGAAGCCCATGAATTCCTTGAAAATTTGAAAGGCCCAAAAATGGTTATTATGGGAAACCATGACGCCAGTAATGTAGGTTATTTGACTTTTGAAGAAATATATGGTTCCCGCCTTTGCCAGCATCAGGATGAACGAGTATTCATATTAGGCGTAGATAGTACTCAACCTGACCTCGATACAGGTCACATAGGGAGAGAACATCGAGGTTTTATCGATGAAACTTTCACCAAAGTAAAAGAAGGACTCATCAAAATTTTTGCACTACACCATCACTTAGTACCCGTACCCAGATCAGGAAGAGAAAGAGACATACTAGTTGATGCGGGAGACATTCTAGAACTTATGATGCACAAGGGCGTATCACTAGTCCTCAGTGGTCACCGGCATTATCCCTGGGTGTGGAGACTAGAGAATATGCTTCTCGTATACTCTGGAACATGTGGAAGCCCAAGGCTTCGAGGAAGCCCCACCCAAAACTACAATATCATAACAATTCGCAAAAGTACTGTGGAAGTTGCAACTAAGATGATTGGAGGTCAATCACGAGTAAGAGGACGATACCGCTGGGGCAAACGAGGAATCACATCTTAAAAGTAATTGTCAAATAATTGTACTTTTTCTGATCAATTCTGTTACTGGTGTAGAATATCTCGTAAAAGATTAGGGTCAATGTTTCGTCCACTAGCGATGATTACAACATGCTTATCGGGGTCAAAGTCGATTTTTTCCTGGAGAAGGGCAGCAAAACCAACAGCACCTGCAGGTTCGAGTACTTGGTTTTCATGATTCACAGACCAGCGGATAGCATCACCAAGACCTTCTTCATCTACAAGTATGATGTCATCCACTAACTTCTTAGCAATGTCTAAGTTGAGTTGTTCAGTATTCCCTGCAAGACCATCAGCAATTGTAGGTTCGATAGGCACATGAAAGAGACTACCTGCCTTGAAGTTCTCATAGAAAGCACGAGCTGTATTTGTTTGAACACCAATAACTCGAATTTGGGGATTGACGGTTTTTGCCCATATTGAAATACCTGAGATAAGTCCACCGCCACCAACTGGGACGAGGA
>JABXGU010000277.1 GCA_016550415.1 archaeon
AAAGATTATTTCTTTAATGTGGTCAGAAGAAGGCTCCCTGATGCATATCCCTTAATCGAAAGAATTTACTCCAATAATCATGTTTACGGGCATCCAATCGCTGAGTTTCTCCCCGTGAATGTAATGATTGAAGGGCGAAGGATTTGTCATGAGGTTGGTATACCAGACCGTTCAATTCGCCATATGATGCCAAGTGAACCTGAGTCTAATGTGCGAGTTCTTAATGCCCTTTTTGATTTGGTTTACTATAGATCAATGTCGCTTGGAAAACCACGCAGCTCTTGGCAAGAGTATCATGACCTAGCAGTAAAAATTGAAAAAGGCGTTGAGGATCTTCAAGAACTTCGGTTGAAAGGAATTCTAGGTGAACGCTTGGGAATAAACTCAGAGATGGTGGAAATGATTATGGAAATACTTGAAACAGGTTCATGTCAAGCATTAACAGATACTCAGAAAGAATTAGAAGGTCGCTTGCAATAAAGAGAAAATATACTCTTGAATTTTAACATTAAATTTGAATTATATATGAAATTGCTTTACAAAATTTACCAAAGCTAGCAAGGATATGTATTTTTAACAGAGATTGTTCCTTAATGATGCAACTGGTGGACCCCTCAAGAGTTCAGACAATGGATTGATGCTAGATGATTTCTGTTGTTTGAAGAGAGCAAAGTCTTTGAGGAGTTTATCAGGGAGGAACAAAAAAATGAATAAGAAAAGTGCTGCAATTATTCTGATTATCATCATTGTTGTTGTAACCTTTGGTGGTGCTGCATACTACTTCTTTGTCGTTCCAAAGCCTAATCCTTACGATGTTGCACTCATAACTGGTACTGGTGGTCTTGGAGATAAATCATTTAATGATGCTGCCGAACGTGGCCTTGTCGCTGCAGCTGCTGAATACGGCATTACCTACGTCATAGCAGAGCCAACATCAGATGCAGAATATGAACCATTACACCGTCACTTTGCCTCGCACCCTGAATGGATTGAACCCTACAAGGTCATCATCGGTGTAGGGTATGACCAAGCGGACGCCATAATGGCAGCTGCTGCAGACTATCCTGCCCAACCTTGGGCTATTGTTGATATGTTCATAGATCCTGGAACATATCCCAATGTTACTTCATTACTATTCAGTGAAGAGCAAGGATCTGCTCTTGTTGGCGCACTGGCAGGTCTTACAACTACGACTGATAAAATTGGTTTTGTGGGCGGTCAAAATATCGATCTAATCCGTAAATTCGCTGCTGGTTACTACTGGGGAGCAAATATGACTAATCCCAATATCCACTTGACAAACGCTACTGGAAGTGTTAACATCACAACCAGTTTTGTTGGCACTGACTATACTGCATGGACAAATATTGCCGCAGCGAAAACACTAGCTGACGGTATGTATGCCACTGGTCTCGACATCATTTTTGCTGCCGCAGGTAGGGCTGGAATTGGAGTAATCAATAGTGCTAAAGAGAACAATGCCTCCTATGTGTATCCAATTTGGGCTATTGGCGTTGATAGTCCACAGATGTATATGGGATGCGCTGACCCAGATAACCCCGCGCCACCAACCGCTGTTCTGACCTCGATGGTTAAACGTGTTGACCTTGCAGTCAAATGGATAATCGGACAGGTTGTCGGTGGAAGCTACGCGGGAGGAACTCTAAGCTTTTGGACACTAGCTAATGGCGGTGTTGAAATGGAGATTAACACCACCTTACTCACCCTCCCAGCCGCACATCTCAACACAGTGAACATGATCAAGACTGGCATCATTAACGGTACATTCACCGTCCCAGTAACTTACACATTCCTTGAGCCATAGATGAGAGGGCCTTTTTGGCCCCTCTTTTTATTTTTTTATAGAATTGATGAAGCTGTTGCACCGCCATTTAGATTATATAAGAGTTAATACTGACATTCCCAAGGATTCTAGATTAACGGTCCATTCAACATCGGTCAATAGTCTTGGAGGTCATCACAATATACGCGGTTGAACTTGAGCATATTAACAAGACTTTTCCAAGTGGAGTTCAAGCCAATCGTGATATTACCCTTAGTATTGAAGAAGGAGAAGTGCATGGGCTTCTTGGTGAAAATGGTGCAGGAAAAACCACACTAATGAACATTCTCTATGGACTTCTATCCATGGATTCTGGTAAAATAAAGATTCGAGGAGAAGAGGTTGATTTCAAATCTCCAAGGGATGCAACTTTGTGTAGAATTGGAATGGTGCACCAACATTTCAAACTCATTCCAACCTTTACCGTTACCGAGAATGTCATTTTAGGATATGAACCACTATATACGAATTTGACAGCCAGAATCGGAGCATGGAAACCGAGTATTAACCGCATTTTGCCAATGAACTTCAAAAGCGCTGAAAAAGAGATAATACAAATAGCTAAAGAAAACGGACTTCACATCAACCCAAAAACTAAGGTCCGTGAACTATCCGTTGGTCTCCAACAGCGCGTTGAAATAATCAAGATTTTGTACCGAAAAGCAGACATACTAATCCTC
>JABXGU010000278.1 GCA_016550415.1 archaeon
AAATGATAAAGGTTGTAGGATCAGGGATCAGTAACATATCGCTTTCATGGATTCGGGTGAAACCCTCTATAGATGAGCCGTCAAACCACTTCCCATGTTCAAGCAAATCTACTAATTCACGTGGTGAAATTGTCACATTTTTCAAATGTCCAGATAAATCTGAAAACATTAGATCAATGAATTCTATTTTTTCCCGCTTCACAGTTTCAACAATTGCTGATTTCTCATATTTCATATAATCCCAACCTAACAAAAATCAAAGTTGATTCATCAGGGTTCCTCTTTGAGAGTGAAAAAGCAACCACAAGTCACCGTTTGACCTACTCCCTCAATCTGTCGTAACTTGTTTACAACAAGCTCTCCAATCTCTTGCAGAGAAGAACCACGTGCCTTCAAGATAATGTCCCACTGGCCTGCTACAACATGAACCTCCGCTACATTCTCCAACTGGGCAATTGCTCGCGCTACATCCTGCTGCGAGACTTTGCTAGTCGGCGAATATGTGAGTAATACAATTGCAGTGACTGGTAAACCAATTTTCTCATAATTTGGAATTGCCGCTATGCGTTGTATAATGCCAGCTTTTTGTAGTCGATTGATACGATGCTGTAGAGTTGAACGTGGCATCCGAAGTTTCCGAGCCAAAGTAACTGCTGGTTGACTAGCATCCTTTCTCAGTTCCTTGATTATCTTATGGTCTTTGGAATCAAGCATAATTAGCAAAATACCCATACATGCATAAAAATATTGGCATTATTTGACAAAATGCCATTGCCTTTAGCAAAATGCTTATATCTATATTTTTACAGGAAAGCGTTAGGGTGCGCCCAATGGTACTGAAATCGCCTTCAAAACAGTGCAGTCGACCTGATGATGGTGAGACATTGTTTGAAGGCGTCCAGTACCGCTACCGCTCCATTCGCACACCTCGTTCTCAAGCCATTTTACAAGTGCAGCATCAGGTCGCACGGGCGTGTCGTCGTTTCCTCGATCATGAAGGATTTGTCGAGTTGCTAGCCCCTATTATAGGTCCAATCACAGACCCGGGAATTCGTGGAGCAGGTATAGTGTCAGTGCCCTTCTACGGGAAAGAATATGTGTTGATGTCCAGCATGATATTCTATAAGCAGATGGCTGTGGCGAGTATCCCCTGCGTTTATTCATTTTCACCCAATGTTCGTCTTGAGCCATCTAGGACCCGTAGAACTGGGCGCCACTTAGCTGAGTTCTATCAAGTTGACCTTGAAGTTGCTTTTGGTACCTGTTCTAAGTTGATGGATCTAGGGGATAAGATGCTGTTTGAAATCCTCCATTCAGTGCGAAAAGCGTGCAGTTCACAATTAGAGCTGCTTGGGCGTACCCTATCACTTCCACCAAGACATCTACCACGTTTTACTCATAAAGAGGCTCTAGATATTCTCAGAAGCCATGATTGGAAGATGGATTCAAAACAGGAACTATCATGGGAAGCAGAACAATTCATCTCCTGTCAACTCAAGACGCCTTTCTGGATAACAGATTACCCAGCTGGTTCTCGAGGATTCTATTACTTGCAAGACCCTAAGCATAAGGGAATTCTTAGGTCTATGGATCTACTTTTGCCAGAAGGATACGGAGAAATTGCCAGTGGCGGCGAGCGGGAGCATACAGTAGAAGGCACTAAGAATCATATGGTCAGGGTTGGAGAAGATCCTGCTCGCTTCGGCTGGTATCTAGATATGTTGGCAGAAGGAATACCACCGTCTGCAGGTTTTGGTATTGGCTTAGAGCGGCTTACTCGCTATATCTGTGGTGTTGCACATATTTGGGAATGCTCACCATTTCCAAAGGTGCCTGGAATAGCTTAGGAAGGCGGTTTGTCACACAATCTGTTATTTATAATTGGATAGATCTTCAGGAGATAGCAATTCATCTTTTGTAATCTTTCGAGCACAATAGGGACAGGATTCATTCCTTTCTATCCATTCAATTAGTTCATTTGCATGACCTAGAACCTGACAATGAGGACAAGCTAGAAGTTCTTGACCTCCTGCAATGAATCTTTGACATATTGGACATCGCTGTCGTTCAGCACCACATTTGGAACAATGGCTGAGGGTTTCTTCATGGAAAACTGCACCACATTTAAGGCATGTTCCACCGATTGGACTTGAACTAACATCTTGTCCAGACCAAGAAGTTCTTGAAACTATAAGTGGACGTGGTGGAGTTGGTTCAGATGGCAGAACCACCACACGGTGACGTTGTGAGGGTCTTCTACGAATTGTGCGCTGTTTATTCTTTTCATCCTTAGACTTCTGAATTGCAGTACAAATTATTGCAACTAAAACAACGAAAATAAAAGCCAATATCGCAAAGTACAAATCATCAAAATATTGTAAAATCAATGTTATTGGGATTATCATTGATTTAAGAACTCCAACATTTCAAGACATTTTTCAGAGGAATATATTGTACTATATACTGCAAAAGTCCTATGATAGGTTTACGAAAAACAGAGATAAAAGACCATGTCAAAGCTAATATTGAATCAACAGGCAAGAGAAAAGAACACTATAAAATCCAATAAGAAATTCTATATTTCTTGTGGATTGACTTCGTATAATTGTTGGGAACCTAAATTCATATACTCCTACATTTCTTACAGGGTAGTCCTCCAACTAGCCAAGTAAAAGGAATGACAACCTGTGCACAGTCGTTTTTGAGAGAAAGCACTATGATATCGTCAAGATGTTTTCTAGGATTTTTGCATCAAGTAAGTGCCGAAGGCAGATGTCCAAATCATTGCAGGGTACACGATCATACGTTCCATTCCTCCAGGTCCTAAACCTAGATAAATGCCAAACGTATAGAGAACTAGTGCTACAAGTTCCATTATTGCCAGTACAATAGTGATGTAAGAGAGGGGGGGTTCCTGTAGTTTGAATGATACGAGCATTGCTGCTCCACCGAATCCAAAAGCGATCAATGCAGAGATGCTATGTAATCCCATAGGAAAGCCTGCAGGGAATATAACGACCATCATCGCACCGACACCAAATAGGATGAAGAAAATGGAAAACAACCGTGTAAATAAGAGATTCTTGGTAGAAAACAGCTTGTAAATGAGAAATGCGAAAATCACTCCGATTATGCCAAGTATAAACAATGAGATGTCCCAGATAAGAGCTGATGACCCAAAGGCTAATTCGCTGAGGTAATTTAGTGAAATACTTTGACCAGATATCATTGTACCTATTTCTATTGCAAAAAGAAACAGGGCACCTCCAATAAATAGGAGTAGCCCGGCAACCTTTTCATCTATGAATTTCATAGGTGACATTAAGTAGTCTAATACTATAAATAGCTTAAGAGATTAAGTCTCATATTAAAATTTTTAATGATTAGCATTATATATAATTCTATGATTATAATTAAAATTATCTAGAATAAGTTTTTCACAACAGTCAATGTTGTAAAACATAGATTAGGAGCCCGTTGCCTTAATAATTGCAAAAAAGGTCTTTTCAAATCGTGGGCGCAATTCCAGAAAAATCTCTAAACGCTGTTGATCCGCACTCAAGAATTTCTCTTCAACGTGATTTTCTCTTCAACGTGGTAGTTGGAGTTGTCATGGCAAATGGATTACGTGGACAAATCTTTAAAAAAGAACACAAACGAACAGGCATATATCTAATAATCTGTAGCATTTTCACCATCGTTGGTGGTGGGATACTGCTCATCGTAGCAGGATCCCAGATGCCACGGGATATTGCATGAGGAAGCGAGTAGATTCGAATGATTCCTCAAACGATTTCAGCCATTCTTTTAGCAATCCCACTAATCGTAATACTCATTCAAAGTATACCCTACTGGCGAGCAATCAGAAGAAGCCGTTTGGCAGGGAAACCAGTCAGCAAGGTAAAATATCGAAAACCATTCTATCAATTACTGATAACTGGCGTGCTTTTAATGTGGATCTTCTGGATCAGCGGCATCCTTTTTCAAGTACTGAACATCTTCTACATTGTTTTCGGACTCTTTGTTTATTTAACTCCATTCGATTTTATCGTACAAATTGTAGGCTTCGTCTTATTCTATATTGGAGCTATTTCATACAGTCTTGTTATATTCTATGGGGGGCGAAACCTACGGCCCTCCATGTCTGGTATCGATGAACATCATAGGTTAATCCAAGAGGGACCCTACAAAATCATCAGACACCCTCTTTATGTCTCATATATTCTAATTCTGATTGGATTGAGTTTCATCCTTCTCCTTTTTTGGCTGCTAATTCCTACATTATGCATAACCATTGGAATCTATCCAACCGCAAAAGCTGAAGAAGCACTTCTGATAGAGCAATTTGGAGAGGAGTATCTAGCCTATCAACAAAAAGTCGGGATGCTTATCCCAAAATTCCGTCCACGTAAAAATGTACAAGCTAATAATTAGTTTTTCACCACTACTATAAATTAGATGGTAAGAAACATATCTCAACACCAAGACAGTTCAAAAAATAACCGATTTCAAAGGCAATGGAGGTAACTCCTAAGGCAATTACAACCACTTCAATGAATCTTCTTCGATATTCGTTCCCTCTATCATACTCTTTCTCAAATAAAATAACTAGCCCGTGTACAAGCGTTATCACGTGTTAGTCACTATCACATAACACATGGCATTTCTGGGCTGAAAAAACCCCTCACAAGCTAGATACCATTCAGATTGATGTGCAAACCTCTCTAGCTTAAAAACCAAACTGGCAAGCTGAATTGACAAGTATGTGTAATCATTTACCAGGTGTCATGATTAATCTTGTCTTCCATTTTATGTTTAACTTCATCCGAATTTAAGCGTCATGGAAATGGGGCAGTGGTCTGACCCATAAACATCACTCATGATTGTACTCTCTTCAAGCTTTGTTTTCAGCTCCTCACTGATGACGAAATAATCCAGTCTCCAACCTTTGTTCCTCTCCCTAGCTCTTGAAGGCCTATCCCACCAAGTGTATTGGCCACCCTCCTTTGAGAATTCACGAAAGGCGTCAATGTATCCCCTCGCAAGGAGCCTGTCGAACCATTTGCGTTCTTGAAGTGTGGTCCCTGCACTGTCTGAATCGTCTGGGATTCCTTTCTCCCAATGAATGTCTATATCCTTGTGAACAACATTGAGGTCCCCTGTGAGAACAACTGGTTTTGACTTCTGTAGGCGTCCCATATAACGCATGATGCGCGAGTTGAAGTCCATCTTGTAGTCTAAACGAAACAAACCTCTACTGGCATTCGGGAAATAACAATTTACCAAATAGAACTCTGGACACTCAAGGGTTATGGTTCTACCCTCCTTATCAAATCCCTTCTTGTCAATTCCAAGGAACACGGACAGAGGTTTCTGTTTCGACAATATGACTGTACCACTGTAACCCTTTGTCTCAGCAAAATGCCAGAAGATCTCGTATCCCCTCAACTCATAGATTGATTTGTGTACCTTGTCCTCTGAGACCTTCACCTCTTGAAAACAGTAGACATCAGCATCTTGCATCTTGATAAAGTCAAGGAGTCCTTTCTCGATACTAGCGTTGAGTCCATTGACATTCCATGAGATTATCTTCAATCAGATCCGCTCATCAAGAGTTGTTGATCGCATCTCATCCTCCCAGAGCGTCTTGATTCTTTAAGACCTTTCTACAAAGTAGGAGGCCTGTTCTAATCTGAGGTCATCAGAATTACAAAGGCGATTTAATGGTTATTTCTATTACTGTTGCTGTCAGTTTATGGTATTGGTATAGTGTATAGGACGAAGAATTAATCCGTACCAATCCATCCATAAAATATAGCTAATCCGTGAGCAGCAACGGCAATTCCCCATCCTAGAAGTGGGAAAATGAACCATGGAAATCCAAGCGTAATGAAAAACCAAATTGAA
>JABXGU010000279.1 GCA_016550415.1 archaeon
CTAAACAATTATCCTTTTAGAAGCTGTAATGCTGTGAGATGACGCAATCGATTTTGTCGCAGTCCCAATATCCACGGGTAATTACGTGGATATTACAACTATTGCATCGCCGAACCCAGAAACCTAGTATTCGTAAGATGAATGGATTGCTGGTTCAGATTTGTCCTCAGGTCTTTAATCCGATTACTGGTCGAACTACACAGTTTTTTATTCAGCACATGCAAATTAAACCGGAAAACCGAGTATTGGAGATCGGGACTGGCTCAGGAGCTATTGCTGCGGCAGCCGCTTCTTGCGCACAGTCAGTGACGGCCACTGATGTGAATCCATATGCTGTCCAGTGTGCCCAAACAACAATGCGATTGAATGATCTGGAAAAGAAAGTCCGTGTTCTGCTGGGAGACTTGTTTGCTCCTGTGGATGGGGAGAGATTTGATGTGGTCTTATTCAATCCTCCATATTTGGCATTTCAGCCGCGAAGTTGGCTAGCCAAGGCATGGTCTGCAGGTCTGAATTTTGAACTTCTTGTAAAATTTTTAGATGGAGTGCGAGAGGTGCTTATGGATGAGGGCAAGATTCAGATATTACTGAGTTCCGCAACAGTCCTAACAGAGATTTTCAGGTTAATCAGAAACGCGGCATTTGGAATTCGAGTGATAGCGGAAGGACGGATGCTGGGTTTTATGGAGCGAATTTACTTATTACAGCTCTCATGAGGTTCCTCGTAATTTCCGAAGGAGTGATTCCCAAGGTAAAAAGAACAATCCAATCAAGGCTATACCAATGACGAGGTAAACGGTATCCATGATTGGGTCGGCTCCACCACCAAAGATTTGGAGTAAAATGGGTTGAAGGAGAGGATTTAGCGCCCCTAAGGTTATGATCAGGGCCAAGGCTACTTTTCCAAAGAAGCAGAAAAGAACTGCTTTCCAAAGAGGATACTTAGTGGCTCCAAGGGCAATGAGGAGAATATCATCAGGTAGGGGGGTCGCAGCGTAAATAAAAACGAAGAATCCGCCATAGCCACGTTCAATTTGTTTGCGGAGTTTGAGTATGCGCTGTCCGGTTGGGGATTCTTCTAAGGATTCACTTTGGGTTCGTCCCAGGAACCAAGCTACGGTCTCGCCGATGGCTGCACCTGCACCAGCAATTATACCGAGAAGTAGTGCGTCGAGGAGGGTGAAGCCAGGTTGGAGTGCGATGAGGAGTAGGATAAACAGATAGGGAATGGGAAAAATTACGGTGAAGTTGCCAAAGATGCTGATGATGAAGACACCAAGGTATATACCCAAGGGACCAAAAACAGCGATTGCCCATTCGATAATGGTGTTCATGATGTCAAGAATAGAGAGACCAATTAGGACTGGGACGACTAAGAGAATTACAAAGAATGTTACGAAAATGAGGAAGCGGAGTGTTCGTTTGACATCAGATCGTTGGATGCGGGCCTGCCAAACTTGCTGAAATGTCAAATCTTTACCACGATAGACTTTTCCAAGTCCCCAGATGAAGAGCACAATTCCTGGGAGGAGATAACCTAAACCCGCAATGAGGGAGGCTAGAGCAATGTTAGGAGTGAAGAGGAGAACACCGAGTGAGGTAAGCAGGAATGGGAGGAGAAGAAGGATCCCTAAAAAAATAAAGGTCCCGCTACCGAGTGATAAAAAGAACTTGGCATCACCAGCTCTTTCTTCCAACGAACTTGTATCTTCAGATGGTGGGGAGGATACCTCCGACATGCAGGTTCACTTCACTCGAAATGGATGAGGTCTTGAATACCATGCGCTAGTAGTTCCTGTGAAAAGAGATGATAAAAATAAGCTGGTTGAGAGCACGAGGCTAGAATGGAGTAAATTATCTCGTAATGAGTGTTGATGTCCGCTCTACATTTCGAAGAGCACGGATTCTTTCTACGAGGACGTAGAGGTCTTCCATTGATTCAGATTCCACAGAAGCAATGATGTCCCAGGAGCCCAAGGTTGTACGTGCTTCTTTGACTTGTTTGAATTCTTTCAGACTCTCGATGATATCATATTCTCGTCCGGATTTTGCTAGAACGAGAACATATGCAAGAACTACGGCCACTCCGTGTCACCGAGTGGGAGGGAAACCTTAGAAGCCTTTAAGTCTTTTTCTCCTTTGCGGGACCTAATTCACGGAATGCGACTTGATGAGTAGTTTTTGCTTCTGTGTTAGCAGGTACATCCGCGGACAGAATTGTACCCGGAAGGACGATTGAGTTTACTCCGATTTTAACTCCAGGATAAACAGATACATTTGGACTCAAGATGGCACCGTCTCCAATGACTGCACCATATTTAATGCGGGGAACAACTTCCCCTTTTCCTTTAATAACAGAGGTGATAGTTTCTCCGGCAAGTGAACGATTAACAAGCTGCGCACCAGCACCGATATCAACATTTCGTCCAACAACGCTATCACCGACAAAGCAAAGTCGACCAATTTTTGTTTCATCAAATATGAGGCTTTCTTTGATTTCCACACCAAAGCCAACTAAGACATTTGATCCTAATGCTGTATATTCACGGATAAGCACATTATTTCCAATGTAGGTATTGGGTCCGATGTAAGTGGGTCCACGTATGGTTGAATGAGGGCGAATCACGACTCCTTCTGATATATGAACGGAGCCTTCAATGCGGCTTGGTTGTTGAATATCTGCAGAGGATGCGATGAAAGAGCCTTTACCAGTTAGAACCTTATCGAGGACGAATCGATTTGCTTTAATTAGGTCCCAAGGATACGAGATTTCAACCCAATCTCGTTCCCAGACTGACCCA
>JABXGU010000280.1 GCA_016550415.1 archaeon
ATTCTGAATAATCTCAATGACCTGCCTGAATGTGGCTTCAGTAGACCGACTAGCCTGTTCGATAGCCTTGAGTTCCTCTGTATCTTTTGTTTCCCGAGCCTCTAAAAAGAGGTTCTCAACGGGCTTTACCTCAACCCCGAGTTTTTGAAGAAAATGAATATGGAGAGCACTTGTTTCGTTCGAAATTCCGATGACACCGCCTGAAGGTAGAAGGTTCTTTACCAGGTCGGTAATCACCCTTTGGACATATTCATCCCGAGTAACCCTATCACTCACAGCTTTGGTCATCGTTGGACTGAGACTGTAAAACTGTTGAACCGGTGAATATTCTTTAGCACGTTCACAGACCATATCCGAGGCGGCTAAGATTCCTGCCTGATTTGGGAGTTTTATGAAATATATCGGATCGACGGCAAGAAATCGGCTCATGTAATAGAGATCGGGATTTAAGAGACTCTTTCCTTGCAGATAGAGCGCATCAACTCCATAAGTTGTCATCAATTGATCAATATCTTCTAGCACCTGAGAGCCCTCTTAATTCGCGTTGAATGATGGCGTCCTGTGTGAGCGCTTACCTTAAATCTTCTGATGATTTCACGTTGACCTTAATAGGCTGAATTTCGAAGCATCTAGCGTATTGGGCTTTGCACAATACCTAAGTACCTTCGGTCAAGGCTGGAGTGACCAAGATTCTGGTCACAATTTTACAGATAGCATATCTGTACTGACCATACACTGTAGGAATAGTGAGCACATTGAATGATAATCAACCCACTGATGACACAGACAGTTCTCCACCAACTAGCTCCGTAGATCCAATTCCTGGTGATTTGGAACCAGCCCCAGAAGTTCCACCCCCAGAGAAGAAGGAGACACCGAGAAAAGGCTTTTTCGCTTCAATAAAATCGGTGTTATCTTATGGCAGCTATTCTGTGTACCTGGTTACATCTTGGATATTAGGTGTATTCGGTATCATAATGCAAAGTTATCTTATGCTGTTCCTTCGGGACTTTCTGATTTTATACACACCGCAAATTGGACTAGTCTACATCACAATTGGGCTGATAATTCTCGGGTATATGAGTATAGAGCTTGTTGCCCGATTCTTTGGCGGCTACATCGGCGATAATTACAATCGAAAATGGCTCTCGGTGCTGACCATGTTTGTCTCAGGGATTGCAATGCTCATCTTTGCCTTTAGCACCGGAATCATTGGACTAATTGCAGGTTCAGTCCTCATGGCGGGTTCGGCTCTATTCGCTAGTGGCAGCACTAGCTACATTTACGAACAAATCGAACCTGAACACAGCGGACTCGCAATGGGTATTTTCCAAACGAGTAGTGGATTTGGATTAATTGGCCTTGGGATGGTCACTTGGCTTCTAGCGATGGGTGTCCCCTTTGTAATCACTATTCAAATTGTGTTCTTCATAGGATTTCTATGCTACATGGCTGCAGCCGTGATTCGGGCAATATTTCTTGCAGAACCCCGTCCGATTGTTCGAAAGAAAAAGGAAACAAATAGAGCTCGTGATTTCGTCAAACAGAATGGAAATGCCCTCAAACTTCTTTGGGTGATCCTACCAGTCTTTTCGATTGTTCTAATCCTTGACGCGCTAAGTGAC
>JABXGU010000281.1 GCA_016550415.1 archaeon
CACGATCGAATTCCGGGCCAAAGGCGATGTCTTGGATACCATCATCACCATAAAAGTAGATGTTCTCACTAGGCTTGACGGTGATACTGGCTTCGTTACCATCCACATAGTAGTCCCAGCGAATGAATAATTTCGAGAAAAACTCGATATCTAATGGGCGTTCAAGCGTGATATTCGCGTACCCTGATGCAGTGACTTCGATTTCCAAGTTCTCCAGAAAAATAGTGTCCCCTTGAATGAGAGGTTCCACTCCAGCCAAAAGTGAAATTAGCGCCTCTTTGCACGACTGCTTGGCTGCTTTATTAGTAGACAAGCCCGATATCCCACATGACCATTACAACAATCGTTTTTTACTATTGCGTTTTACATCAGACAATGGTAAGTGAAATCTAAGAAACCAATGGAGCGGATTTAGCGGTTTAAGTCGGTAGCCTTCACTTCAAGGACATCGTAGGCGAGTCCCGTGGCAATCTGGATGATATCTCGACATTTCGACTCCCATAGCTTAACCTCTCGATATTTCTGTAATCCTTCTTCAGAGGAAATGTCCAATCCCAAGATGTCTTTGCATCGGATATGTCCAAAGCGTGTTATGAATAAATTCACCATAGTGTGACTGTACTCATACGGAGATTCGCCTTCAGGAGTTTCTGATGGATGGTTTCGTCCAAACTGCAAACCTAGCCCTAATATCGCCCCTGACAACGCTCCACAGATTTCACCATGTCGACCAATTCCTGCCCCGAAACCAGTTGCAATCCGTGGAATCAGATCGCTTTTCACTTCCAAGGTCTTGCTCAACGCTAAGCAGACTGATTCCGAACAAAGAAATCCCTCTTCGGCAAATGCCTTCGCCTGATTCATAGTCTCTTTTTTTGATAACATCAGAAGCACCCTAGTCTTCTAGCGCTGGGTAACTCCTCAACTAGTTTCCGGTTTGTCCTCAGGAGTGGCGCATTCCTGATCACCTGTTGTTGGGCTGGAATCATGACGATATCGCCAGAGAATAAATCCAAGAATGATTAAGCAGATGGGCAGGATGATCAATTGAAGTAACGGGCTTAGAAAGGAAACGATTACCAACGTTACAGCGGAACCTGCGATAAATCCAACGGCAATAACCTGTCCTTTTTTCGCAAACCATTCATTACCATATTTACGATTCGTGTATAACCGAAGAAATCCTCCAATAGAGAAGGGAATGAAATATGAGGGAGGCAAGAACATTGCCAATGCAACACCCAGCGTGGAGATGGGGAAGGCAATTGCCATTATACCTACAACAATTCCAGCTACTAGAAAGGCAGTAATATTAAATCCCGCAGCCAAGGCGTTCAGAGCGAAGATCGAAACGATGGCAAAACCTTGCAGGACACCCACCGCTGGGAACACTTCCGTAGGAAACCCAACGAGATACCAGGCCGCAAGCACAAACACAACACTAGCAATTGCACCGGGGAATACCTTGATGAGTTGGGCGACAAGAATCGACCGCCGCGGTGTCTCAGTCATCGCACCAATTCTCAGGTTTCCAAGTGTATCAGTGGTCGTGAATGGATTGATTGCAGGATAAGCGAGAAACGCCATATATCCTCGAATACCAATTACCGTCAAGGGGATTTCATAAAAGGCGAGTCGTTGGACGCCCATCCCAATCCCCGCTTCGCCGACGAATTTGACGAGAACAAAGGTATCAATGAGGGCAATAGGCAACAAGAGGAGTAATGCAATAACAACGCTCATCCAAAGAGGAAGGGGCGAGAAGATGTTTAAGCCAATAAGAATGAGAATAAAAATGACAATGATGGAAAGATATGCCAGGCCTAACCGACGATTTCGGACTAATCCAAGGAAATAGGTTTTCGCATAGGTTCCAAAACCCACATTACCCTGCTCGTCGTTTAGGGTTTTTAGTTCCGAGTCATTATTTGTCGAGTTTGGTTTTTTCCGGAGTTTCGCGTAAACGAACACTACGACCCCACTTAGAAGCATTATTCCAAGAGCTGGAGCCAGCATGTACTCAAAAAGGAGATTGAAATACAGATCCATTCCAGTGATGGCTGGAGTTACGATTCCCAAACTAACGAGGATCGGCGAAATGACTACGTAAGTGATTATCCCAGCGAACAACATCGTGATAGAGACCTTGGGATCAATGATATAGGAAATAGCCATTAAACTGATATTGAGCATGAATCCCAGTGCAAAGCCGGGAAGTAAAAACGGAGTAAAGTCCCACCCAAGAGTTGTTAGCCCAAAGGGGAGGACCAAGACATTGACAAAATACTGAATCACGGTGACCATAACACCGATTCCGAGCCAGCGAAACATGAATCGGCTTTTCTGCCCTGTCTCCATGCATGTATTTATCGTCACACCACTTGCAGTGTAAAAGGGGAATGTGGTTTGCTTTCGTGATTGCACATAATCAGTTACTGCAAGGGCTGCGATGAATCCAAGAAGTGTGCCTATCCAAACAAAACCGAGGTGAAATATGATGGGGGGAATCCAGCTGGGATCAAATGGGCTTCCATAAAGTAGTACATCTTTGGGAGGCACTAACCACCAGGGAAGTGTGTAGGCAGTATAAGCCTGCACATACATTGAGATGGTAAGCATGTAGTAAACCACAAATCCTGTTGAAGCAATCATGGTGGTGGTTATTTCTTGACGATTCGATCCGCCTCGAGCAATATGGAAGAGTGTGTAAGCAGTAAGAACGGTAAGGATGCCGAAGCCAAGTCCAAAACCAAAGTTCATACCCAGATATGCGTTGATAATGGTATACACCACATTGAGAACAAGAGCTAAGGCCATACCTCGTAATGTGAGGGTTCGTATAGGCGGTTTCTCTTGCTCTTCGGGGAGCGTGCATTCTTCTTCAGTTACTGGTTGAGGTGTATAGCCATCTTTTCCAGCTTCATCGCCCAGGCGTTCAGAATCAGTCACTGATGGTTCCTCGACTTTTTACCTAATCTGTAGGGAGTTTGCGAATTCGTTTACTGCGCTGTTTATAGTACATATTGTTTGCGAAGATTGCATAAAATCGCATTTTTCATCACCAAGCTAGATTAGATGTGGTCAGTGCCCTAATTCTATCTGCGAAAAATTGTGCAAATAAGTGGGCACTTAGTGAACAGATGTCTGTGAATCATTCTCTTTAGAAATAAAAAATTACCAAAAACCGATTCACTGGGAAGACAGTGTGACTCAAATACTACAAATTCTCTCTGGGAAGTGAGGTTAGAGTCACAATGGTTGACTTCCAATTATCCGATGCACAAATTGCTCTTAAAGCCAAAGCACGAGAATTTGCTCTAAAAGAGGTACTTCCTGTCGCTCAGCATTATGATCAAAGTGGCGAATTTCCACGTGATGTTATCGCTAGAGATCATAAAGCTGGACTCATGAACCTTGGAATTCCCAAGGAGTATGGGGGACCAGGGTACGGGTCCTTGGACTCCGTTCTTGTCGTAGAAGAATTCTCAGCAGCCTGTGCAGGAATGACTACGTCGATATATGTCAATGATTTAGGCACTACTCCAATCACCCTTGGTGGAAGTGAAGCACAGAAAAAGCAATGGCTCATCCCTCTCTCGAAGGAACTACGGTTCGCTTCCTTTGCGACCAGTGAACCTGGTATGGGTTCAGACGTAGCTGGAATCCAAACCAGCTACGAACGAAAAGGTGACACCTTTATCCTTAACGGAAACAAGTTCTGGATTACAAACGGAAACCATGCTGACCTCTTCGTTATCTTCGCTCGGCAAAAAGGAACCACTCGCCATAACGGACTCTCCGCATTCATCGTCCCTAAGGAAACAAAGGGTCTCTCAACTGGCAAGCCTCTTAAAAAACTCGGACATCGTGCCTCCGATACAGCTGCTGTGATTCTCAGGAATGCTGAGGTGCCTGCTGAGAATCTTCTTGGTAGAGAAGGCATGGGCTTTCTCCTTGCCATGATGACCTTCGTCAAAACCCGGCCTGCCATTGGAGCCATGGCTACAGGGCTCGCCCGGTCTGCCATGGAGTATGCCATCAATTATGCTAAGCGTCGCAAAGCTTTCGAGAAAAAAATCAGTAGTTTCCAAGCGATTCAGGACATGGTTGCGGACATGTATGCTCGCATTGAAGCTATTCGGCTCCTCACCTGGAAAGCAGCTTGGATGGTTGACCAAAAAACCGATGGGAATATCGCCAATGTCGCCTCAAGTTGTGCAAAACTCGTAGGTGCTGAAGATGCAATGAAGATTGTCACTGATGCGCTTCAAATCTATGGTGGTAAAGGATATCTGGAACAATATCCCATCCAGAAACTCTTCCGTGATGCAAAACTCTACCAAATCTATGAAGGCACCAGCCAAATTCAACGTTACGTAATTTCGCGGTATCTCTTCAAGGAATATGAACCCAGTTTACAAGGCTTCTGAAGAGTTTAAAATTTAAGTGCGATATTTGATAATCAGTGAAATGATTGCGTGGGCAATTTCGTTCGTTAAATCGCCTAATCTTCCAAGAAGTTTCACTACATCATGTAGAATAACAAAAGTGGAATTCCGCATTTTGACTCCCATTAGCAGCTTCAATGTTTCAAACTCTACGTGTCGATTTTTGTTTCGAATGGGTCTTACTTTTTGCACTTCCGTGAGCGCTGAATCAAAACTCGAACCCAAAAGTTGAACACTTGCTACCACTGCGGTTGTAGCTTCAAGGCAATAGTTGCCCATTTGGCAAAGTTTCTCTTTGATTTCCAGTTTAATCGGTTCTTCAATAAGGCGGAGTTTTCGAACAATGATTTCACTCCGATCCGCAATACTATCTATCTTTTCAACAAGGGAGTACCGTTCACTACTTGTGACTGGAAGGGCAGTGGATCGAAGCTTCTCATCAATGTGTTCTTCAGCTCGATCTGCTGCAGATTCAAGCTTCAGTACCTTTTCAGCCAATGTATCTTCTTGGTTTTTCAAGCGGTCGTCGGCTTTTTTCTTTAGAATGACATTAAGATATTGACTAAGTCCAGTGACTGCTTCCAAAACGATTTGGGCGTGTTCATTGACGAGTTCACTTATAGCCTGTTCCTCTTTTTTTCGCCACAAACCTAACACCTGATAGACGTTTTGGGCACATCTAGTCTAAAACGCTTTGCATACCCTAAATGAAATCGTGTGCTAATTGATGTTGTATCATAGTTCATTCAAAATCCAATCAATATTAGGAAGAAGGGTCTAATCGCTATGTAGAGCCAGAATAATCCAACAGCTAATAGCGCAGAAAGGGGAACCGTAACAAACGATGCGATTATGATTTTATTTAGCCCGGGTCCTCGCACTGGATTGCGATTAGCAATTCCAACGCCAATCACTGCTGCTACCAAGACGTGAGTCCCGGATAGCGGGATTCCCCAAAGGGTACCAACAAACAGAACCGTTGCTACTGCCAGCTCTGCAGAAAAACTTGTACTAGGACGTAATTCGGTTACTTCCATTCCAACGGTTGCCACAACCCGTCGACCAATTAGGAATAAGCCAACCGCCATACCAATACCTCCTAACAGCAGAAACCATGGCCAAAGCGTCGGATCTGGAAAAACCATGGTAAGAATCCCGACCGCCTTGGACACATCATTTCCCCCTCGGCTTAACGCGGTAATGACAACGACGACCAATAAAAGCCATCCAAAGATACGCTCAAATCGTTCGATCTTATCCAGACTTGTCGCACGTGGGTAGACAGTTTTTCGCAAAACACTTTGAACTAAAATGGCAATCGCAAATCCAAAGATTGGACTCAGAATCCAACCCACCACAATTTCGGTTATTGTCACCCAGTTGATCAAGGGTCCCATGGTGACAAACTCGATCACGAGCCCCACTCCTAAGACGCAGCCCACAATCGAATGGGTTGTTGAGATGGGATAGCCTCGGAGAGATGCAACCAGGAGCCAAATTGTCATTGCAAGGGCAAGCACCAAAACGAAATCTAAAGGAAGCGGAATAAGCACCATGTCTTGTCCGATGGTTTCTGATACTCCTGCTCCTAATAGTTGGGCTCCAATTATTTGAAGGCACATACCAAGCAGAATCGCAGCATTGAGTTTGAGAACTTTTCCGCCCACCACACTAGCCATCGTTTCGTCGTTTGCTCCAATCGCCACTGCAACAATGAATACCAAAATAAAGAGGATAATAATCCAGACAAGTGGCGAAATCATAAGTGCATGCTTCCTGTGTGATTATCCCAATGGTAATC
>JABXGU010000282.1 GCA_016550415.1 archaeon
AAAAATTTGAATTGGTTAGACAGCATCTAGCCTTACTTTTACGCATGTTCTATTCTAGCTTCTTGGTGCAACTTTTTTTGGATAGGAGATCAGTGTCCAGAAGGGATATCCCGAGATTTTCTTTGATATCGATTTGGGTGTTATTGCATTTGTAGGGCAGTAGTGAGCGCATGCTAAACAGTGTGCACAGTCAGTGTTGCCGAACGGTTCGTTTAGTCCAGTGATTGTAACCATGTTACTTCCTCTATTAGCGAAGTTGATGACTTTCTGGCCGGACAAATTGGCACAGGCACGAACACATCTTCCACACAGGATACAACGGTTGTGATCCATAACAAGAACATCATTAGATTGGTCAACAGTTTCTTCCTTTTGGGAAAGCTTGAATCGATTTTCTGCAATTTTATATCTGCGTACCCAGTAACGTATGTCCCTACTTTGCTTTATATCGTCTCCGCATTCTGCAATGATCATTTGCAGAACCGATTTGCGGAGATTGTTCAGCTCTTCGTCTTCGGTTGTAACATTCATTCCTTCTTCTACCTGAGTACAACAGGAGGGAAAAAGTCCTCGTTTGCCCTCAATCTTCACTAGACACATTCTGCAAGCTCCAATGGGTCCTAAACTTGAGTCATAACACAAATGGGGGATTCTTATCTGATTAGCGGTCAACTCATCTAGCAGGTTTGCGCCTTTCTTTGCTTTGAGAGGTTTGTTATCTACAGTTATGGTGGTCATTTCTGGATTGGGCTCTTTGTCAGAGTCAAAAAACTTGGAATGCAGATTGAAATCTTCCACTAGTTTGTTGAGCGAATAACCCTGTGGGTCCAGTGCTAGACCCGTATGTGGTAGAGGCGTAGTCAGAATCGGTCCCTTCAAGTTTCTAAAGTTACCTGACCCGAATGTTTTTGCTGTTGCTATTATCTTCTTGTGGGGAAACACGGTTTTTACACATTGGTAGCCAATTTCGCAGGTTAGCAAAATTATTGCAGTAGCTTCATTAAAGGCATCTTCATTTTCTGCTTTGTGTTTCTTTGCGAGGTTCACTTGACAGGATTCGCTGATGAGTTCCTTTCTAATTACGTTGTAACCGTCTTCTCTGAGTAAGTCCTCCAGTACTGTCATCTTTTCCATTCCGGCGATTCCGCAGTACTTGACACAGGTGTCGCAGCTCCAGATTACGATTTTGTCGTCACGGTTCAGGTTTCGTTCAAGTTCATCATAGGATATTGAACGAACTGATATTATCAATTATGTGCACCTCACTTTGATTTTTTCGCCAATAAGCGGTTCTCCCGTGTTTACTCTGTACTCTTTGCCCAGCTCATATTCATGATTCTTGTATGGCATTATTACTTTGAAGATTTCTTTGTCAGTATCAGTCATCACCAAGCCGATGTCTTCTGTAACCTTCAGCACCTTCTTATCAGGAAAGTTTCTCGCAAAGCATGACCATCCCGCTGAACATGAAAGAACAATAATCGTGTTAGCTTCTAGATCCAGTTTTGCTTCCTTGAGTATAGGCTCTGAACATGCATACAATATTACAGCTTCATCAGTGACATTGTAACCATCTCGTATTAGACGTAGACCTAGTTCGTTGAGCTTGTTTAATCCACCATTTCCGCAGGTTCGGGCACAAGTATTACAGCTTATTATAGCTATTTTGTCTTCTTTCTTATCCAGCTTTTTGATTATTTGTTCGTAAGGCTCAATTTTAGCGAAGATCATTGAGTGCAACCCTCCTCAATTTTCAATATCTTCTCACAGATCCTTCCAGGTATCTTCTCTATCGCACCAAAAGGACAGCTCTCCGCGCAAGTTCCACACTTCACACACACAGTCTGGTCTATGATAGGTGTTGAGCCCCTTTCCATCGAAATCGCCTGTATTGGACAAGTCTTAGCACATACTAGGCACCCTTTGCACGTTTCATAGTCTATACAATAGGTTAAAAGTGGCTTACAGACCAGTGCTTCACATTTCTTGTCATTAATGTGCGAATCATATTCGTTTTCGAAGTATCTGAGTGTTGTCAGTATTGGATTTGATGCGGTTCTGCCCAGAGCGCATAGACAAGCTTTTTGCATAATATTGCTGGTCTCCTTCAACAGTTCGATGTCGTCAGCAGTGCCTTCCCCGGTTGTAATCCGCTTCAGGGTCTCATGCATCAGTCGTGTTCCTATTCGACCAACAGAGCATTTACCGCAAGACTCGGCAGTAGTGAATGACAAGAAATACCGTGCCATGTCAACCATGCAGTTCGTATTATCCAACACTACAAGACCGCCTGAACCCATGATGGCTCCTGCACTTTGGAGACTGTCATAGTCCATGGGCAAATCAAACATTTCTGCGGGAATGCAGCCGCCGCTGGGTCCACCAAGCTGAACAGCTTTAATCTTTTTACCCTTCGGCGGTCCTCCAGCTATGTCATACAATAGCTTCTTTATTGGAGTCCCAATTGGAACCTCGTATGCTCCGGTTCTTTTTACAGCGCCAGTTACACAATACATCTTCGTTCCCTTGCTCTTTTCAGTACCAAAAGCAGCAAATTCTTCCCAACCTTGAGCCATGATAGTCGCTACATGAGCAAGGGATTCAACATTATTGATTATTGTAGGCATGCCCCAAAGACCCTTAACAGCAGGAAACGGAGGTCGTTGGATAGGGTTAGCTCGTTCTCCCTGTATTGCAGCTATCATCGCGGTTTCTTCACCGCAAACGAATGCCCCAGCACTCAGAAAGACTTCTATGTCAAAACAATAGCCGCTACCCAAAATATTTCCGCCGAGATAACCTTTGTTTTTAGCATCTTCAGCTGCTTTCAGCAACCGCTTAGCAGCCAAGGGTTTTTCTGCACGCACAAAAATGAATCCTTTGTAAGCTCCAATCGTATACCCAGCAATTATTAGTCCTTCCAAGATTCTGTGAGGATCCGATTCCGCCAATAGTCGGTTCATGAATGCTCCTGGGTCACCTTCATCACAGTTTGCAACAACATATTTTGTTTCTCCAGGCTGTTCTCTGCAGATGTTCCATTTTATCCACGTTGGAAAACCCGCTCCTCCTCTTCCCCTAAGATTTGCTTTTTTCAGTTCCTCTATCGTCTCTGCAGGTTTCATGCTCAAACATTTTTTGAGTCCCTGATAGCCTCCAACCATTATATATTCGTCTATTGATTCGGGATTAATGATTCCACATTTCCCAGAGACCCATCTGACCTGATTATTCCAGACATCAAGCTCGTCAAGTGAAGGAACATCTTCTCCTTCAAACTTACCAAACCTAAATGCATAAGCGCTGGTAAAATCCTTATCTAAATATTCATGAATGAGCTGTTCCACAATATCTGGAGTTACGTTAGCATAAATCGCGGATGGATTTCCCTTTTTTGTTAGCTCAATCCATGGGTCAATGAAATCTAGACCCATACAACCTACTGGAGTTATCTCAGCATGTAAACCCATAGATTCAATGGCGTAGGTCATAGCTTGTAGAACTTCTTCAGCTCCTGCCGCTATTGTGCAGCTAGCTAGTGGGACTCTGATTTTGAATCCGGTTTTTCCGTATATTAATTCTTCCGGCAAATTAATGCTTCGCGTTCTGGTTCACCATCCTGTTGTTCGGATTTTTCTCGATATCCTGTCAAAATTTTTTTCAGTGCCTTTTGGTCCACGTGACCGTAAAGTTTCCGGTAATTGCCTGTGCTGTCGGTGATCATGATCACTGGACTCAGGCTACAGCAGCCGAAGCATCTCGCAGCTTCAAGGGTGAAAACTTTGTCTTTGGTGAGATTTTGACCATTCCTAAGATCAAGTAGCAATTTCAGGTGTTCAAAGTTGTCTGCGTTTCCTCTTGCATGGCAGCCTGTTCCCATGCATACGTGTATTATGTATTTTCCTGGCGGTTGAAGCCTGAATTGATGGTAGAAGGTGGCAACACCATAGACTTCGCTGAAAGAGGCGCTCAGATTATTTGCAATCATTTTCAAGCTTTCTTTTGACAAGTAGCCATATTTTTCCTGCACTGCT
>JABXGU010000283.1 GCA_016550415.1 archaeon
AAAGAGATGTGTCAAATTAAGTCTAAGCTTTTTTTCATTTAATAGTCCGATAATAGTTTTAATAGGTTAGTTGAGTTCTTACCAATTTTGAGGTAAAATCATGGCGAAAATTGAAACTGGAAAGGGCTTCGAGATAACTCTCCCTGAAACCTATAAAGAATTGCAGGCAGTCGCTGAAAAGACAATTACTGATATTGTATCGAAATGGCCGAAAGCAAAGAAGATGTGGGAACTTCTCCGTAATGATCCTGAGGTCAACGCTGACTGGGATATGGCTAACTACATCGCTGTTTCTAAGATGAAATACAACGATCATGGTGATGTCCACGTTAAGATTGTGGCAGCGAATGCTTTGTCAATGTTAAAGCTGCTCCTTGAAAATGGCATCAGTACAAGTGCAATAAAAGAAAAAGCTGCAGATGAGGATGATGTCCATCTCATTGTAATGACTGGAGCATTACTTCATGACATTGGCATTCAAGTCCATCGAGAGGACCATAATCTTCACAGCGTCTATCTGGCAATTCCATTACTCAATCGGCTTCTCCCTGAAATCTATAATGAACCAGAAATCATGTATGAGATTCGAGGACACATTCTACATTGCATTTATGCACACCGCTTCGCAGTCAAGGACTTAACCGATGAATCAGCACTTGTCGGTATTGGTGATGGCACTGACATGACGAAGGGACGAGGACGCCTTGCCTTTGATCGAGGGAACATCTCGATTCACACAGTGAGTGCTCTAGCAATTGAGAAAGTCTCGATTCAGCAAGGTTCAGAGAGACCAATTCGCATCTTGATAGAGATGAGTAATAGCGCAGGTGTCTTTCAAATCCAAGAAACCCTTGGAGAGAAGATAAGCGGTCCACTCGAAGAGTACATTGAGATAGTTGCAGTGGCAAAGCCTGACGACCCCAACACTGACAGTCGGATAATCCATCAGATAATCATACGCGATGGAAAAATGAAAGCCCTCTAGTAAAGAGAACCAACTCCGTGAACGATTAGCTGAAAGAGGGTCTCCCCTCATTTTCAGTGCGTAGAAGAAAAAACAGAACATACCTCAGCAAGTAATAGGCTTACAATATGTGATTGTTTCTTGTGTGTGGCTTTTGAGGGAATTTGCCAAGGAAAGAATGGGATCTATTTTTTCCCAATTTTTCCCTAGAGAGTGCAATCTATTGGCAGAAAACAAAGATTTGTTCCAAACGGCATATGCATTGGCACAGCAACAACAAAATCACATGAATTGCATCACCTCTGGCATCAAACTAGTCGATGAACTCGTGGGTGGTGGGTATGAGCGAGGACTCAGTTATCTCATCTATGGGAGTGCCTTCTGCACCAAGATGCTCCTCCGTTCCATAGCGACAGCACTACGACTCACAGCGCCAGAAGAGGGCACTGTCGTCATCGATGGAAACAACGGAATCCGCCCCAACGTTCTCCTCAACCACCTGAAGACAGAAGGAAAACCGAAGCCACCCACAGTGTTCCTAGACAAGCTGCATGTTGCCAGAGCATTCACCACCGACCAGCTTCTCACACTTCTTTTTGAAGCACCCACCTTAATACAGGATGCCCACGCACCCATCCTCTTTGTTAACGGCATCACCCACCTGCTACAGGAGGAAGAAGACACTCTCCACAAAAACAATGAAGCGACAAGCAATGAGACAAATCCCCTTATTTTCCGCCGCTCGCAGGTAGCTGCCCTGTTGAAGCGACTTGCCTTTTCCCAACACATAGCTGTAATCGCCAGCGCGGATGCACCCAAACGTGCAAATAGCCCTACCCTAAGGATTGGACAGGCTGCACATCACTCCTTTCACATCCTCATCCACCATAAGCGTATCAACAACGTCGACACCTTCACCCTGATGAAACACCCAAGCCGCCCCTGGCAACAACTTAGTACCGTTATTTCGAAAAACCGTCGCTCTTCATCGAAGAGCACCATTTCATACCCTTCATTCCAAACTACCCTAGATTAGCCAAACCAAGCTGTTATGATAAGCATATATACTACACTATACGAGATGCACTCTACTTCACTGGGTGAATTTTCCAGATGGCTCTCGGTGCTCTCAAGTATTATGTGCTGCTTGTGCTGGCAATGGTCTTTTGGGGTGGCAGCTGGGTAGCAGGAAGAATTGTAG
>JABXGU010000284.1 GCA_016550415.1 archaeon
TAAGATTCTATGTTTTCTCCGCCCTCTTTGTGGACCTCTATATGGGCGGTGGTGACGGTCTCTTCTTCCCTTTGAATATCATACTCTTCATGATAAAGTGCATCTTCATAGTTGTGTTCATGACTGTGATACACGTAGCAAGTGCAAGATACCGAATAGGACATGTGTTCAAATGGTTCCTCTCTATCTGTTTGGGCTTGGCCCTGTTTGATTTGGTGAGGATATTGATATTTACGGTGTAAAAGAATGGTCAAAATAACAGCACTCAAAGAGGCGATAAAAGCCGCTTTCAAATGTGTAACGACGAGATATCCAATAGGTCCACCCACACATGTTCCACCAGGACTTCGAGGTCTTCCACAGTTCGATGAGAGTAAATGTACTGGTTGTGGTGCCTGTTATGCTTCATGCTCCTCTGGGGCTATCTCGCTGATTGATGAGAATTATACACGGAAAATCGAGATATCCTATATGAAGTGCATATTCTGTGGAAGATGCCAGGACATATGCCCCGAGGAAGCAATTACACTCTCCGAAAAATTTGAGTTGGCGACTAAAGATAAAAGTCAGGCTCTAGTTTCCATCAAATTCAAACTGGAGAAATGCGAGAAGTGTGGCGCGCCAATAACAACTACAAACCAACTTGAAAAAATCAAGAAAAAAATTTTGGAAGAAATAAATCCCAACATCAAGGACACTATTTCACAGGATCTGCCCAAATACTTGAATCTCTGTGCTGAGTGTCGGAGAAGACTGAGTTACACATTAGACACTCACACAAGAAAGTTCTATTTGAGGAAGTGGGAGAAGTGAATCTAGTAATAGGATTACTCATACTTCTATTCGCCATTGCTGTAATAGAGATTGGCGACTTCAAGCTAGTGCCTTTCCTACTCGGAATCCTTGGAATAACTCTCATCAGCCAATTTATTCTTGAAGGTGCAGGATTTGAGATAGTCCCTCTAGCAATTTTTTCCATCCTATTTGTTCCTGCTATTCTTCTCTTTTTTACCTTGAAAACAAAGAGAACTGAGGAACGCCCAATTATACTTGGTTTACCCTCACTTGGTTTACTAATAGTCCTAGTTGCTGTTACATATGGGATTTCAGCCTTTGTATTTAGTATGGAAGGAATCCAATGGCAACTTGTTCTCATCGGTGCTTATGGTTTGCTAATAAAAACTGATTTGAGAAAAAGTGTTGCAAGCTTGTCAATTATTATAAATTCTCTACATCTATTTGGCGTATCCTTCGATGTCTTCATGGAAATAGCTCTTACATCATTATCAGCTGTTTTACTATTGATATTGATTCTCTTTGCCATGAAAATATACTCGGTCAAAGGAAGTATGAGTACCAGGGATCTTAAGGAGTTACGATTCTGAGGGAGAAATGATGGGTTTACTAAGTTGGGCTCGCACAAAGTCTCCATGGATTGCTGTTCTACATGCTGGAGGATGTAACAACTGCGATATCGAAGTATTAGATGTTCTAACACCAAGATTTGATGTAGAACGGCTTGGGATTCTCTGGAAACAGAATCCAAGGCAAGCAGATATTCTCATTGTTAATGGATGTGTATCAAAGCACTCGAAGGTGTTTGTGAAGCGGATACACGATCAGATGCTAGAGCCTAAAGCAGTTGTCGCAATTGGAAGTTGTGCTTGTACAGGAGGAGTATTCGTCGGTGGAAAGGGTACGGATGTAAAGGAAACCCACACCATAATCGGAGGCGTGGACAAAGTATTTCCCGTCGACGTATATGTCCCTGGATGCCCTCCCAAACCTGAAGCAATTATCCAGGGAGTAGCCTTGGCAATAGAAAAACTCGGGGAAAAATGATATCTAGGTTTGGATAGCTTCGATACCGAGGATATCACAGAAATCCAGTAGTTCTTCAATTACATCTGCATAGACCATATGCATGTGATTTGATCGTAGGTGTTGAATGAAGAGGTCAGGATCACCATCAAGGCGAATAAAGGCATGGGGCCAACGGTCACGGGCTTCCTTAAATGTCTCCTTGGGTTGTGTGAAGGCCTCTCCTGTAGCAACATGAAGTACATAATCACCCGCAAATCGACTCAGCCGAGCTAGTGTAACTGGACCTTCTTTGCAGCAGAAGGTGGGGCAGGCACCAGAACACTCGCCCATGTACTCATATTGTGGATTCCATTCAACATCCTTAGGAGAACTGGCCATTGTCGTAGCAATTGTTCCACAATTTACTAGGCGGAGAGTTCCAGTGTTCTTATCTAAATCGTTTACATCAGCAAATAGGACTGGACCATCACTTAGAAGGTGAAGAATACGCATTGTAAGGGCCGCATTCATATCAGCTTCACATGACATCATAATACCGTCGTCGATGAGAAAGGCAAGAGCCATACAACCACTAACATAATTTCCGATAAATTCAGGCTGGCACTTGAAGCCTCCAAAAGCATAGTTCTCTTTTTCCATCAATTCTTTCAAAGCGAAGTAGAGACGGATGCTTTTTTCCAAGATTTCATCAGAAACATTAACTGCACCATAGGTCTTCTTGACCCATGACATTTTTTCTTTGACTTGTTTAATAGGAATTTTCTGGGCTGCAAGGTAGATGTGTAGCATATCCACATGTTCCAGTTCAGTACCAAAGATTTCCTTTACTTGGCTAAAGTCGACAGAAGCAGTAACCATGCCCATAGTCTTTCCACCAATGATAGCCGCCTTGCTTCTGGACATATCATCGAAGACCATAGCAGCACGAGAATAGCTAGTAATTGAGCTGAGGACTGATGGGTCAGTGGGCTCCCCATAGACAAAGCGGTGTATGAGCCCAAGCTCGTCGAGGCTACCATGTGTGATGGCAGCACCTACTAGGCTAAAGGCTGCTGGGCTGCGATAGCCATAAACAATACTTGGTAAACCAGTTGCCTGTAATGCTGACACTACCATAGGCGCATAAATCCAAGTGGCAATATTGTATACAATGCTTTGTAGATGCTGATGAACCATATCTTCAGAGACACGAACTGAATCCTCCATGGTGAGGACAAGCTCGTCATATGGCTTAACATCTAAGGGCTGCTTTTGTAGGGATGCAAGTAGTTCATTATGTGCCTGTTTTGCTATGTCTGTACGTTCTCGGGGTAGAGAAAGTGTGATTAGACCAATCTTTGGATTTGGCAAATTAATCCCTCAAATATCTTCAATAACTTATCAAAAATTATAGTCTCTTAACATTTGGCAGTGTTGATAAAAGGCTTTGTGGAGAAGCTAGTAAAATTAGGTTATTCGTGCTATTCGTCAAAACTGCCAAAGCGGTACCCGATGAGGTCCACTGTTACGTATCGGTATCCAAGAGTATTTAGCCGCTTGGCAAGCTGTTGAGCAATATCTGGCTTAGTAAGATGATGAAGGTCTTCAGGTGAAACCTCGATTCGAGCAAGGTCACCATGATCACGAACACGAATTA
>JABXGU010000285.1 GCA_016550415.1 archaeon
AGACGCTGTGGAACAGAAGTTGGTTCTACGGATTTTATTGGTGGACTTGGATACATGACCCCGAACAAGGGGGACTAAACGATTCTTCTCACACACCACAAAATAAGCCCGCCCAAGAAGTGATTACCCAGTGGTACTCTAGGGATAGACAGGTTGCGGTCATAGATCAAACTTTCACAAGCGCCAAGAAATGTGGTGTCAACGAAGTCCAATCAGTCGGTTTCCATGTTAAATGGGAGCATGATGGCGCTGACGTGGTTGATGGCAGAGTCTACGTGAATGGAACAGAACATGTAACGAACAGCACCGGCTGGATAAGCTTCAGCATAGCGTATGAGGATGTGGGCGAACGTTCATGGGTTGTCACAGACTTTCAGCATCCTGAAGCGAATGGATACATAGTAACCGTTGAAAATCCCAGCATAGTTTGGGACAAAATTACAGTTAATGTGGAAGTTGACTCGTCTTGGTTTGGGATGTCAAAGGTGAAGGTGCGCGTTACTCAAGCTTATGATGGAGCCTCAGTGACGGACGCAACCATTGTTGTGAATGGAGAAGTATGCGAGCAGATCGCCTCTGGCGTCTACGAGACAAGCATAGATTCTTGGAGTCCCATTCAACAGGTGACAGTTCAGACCGACGCCGCAGACTTGCCCAGCGAAACTTGGACAGCATCAACATTTCATGTAATGAACACCGTTTTGTATCTTGCACTTTCTGTGGCAGTGATTGTGATGGCTGTATTGCTGTTGAAACGGCTACGCCGCCGTCCCAGCCAAACCATAGAATAAGTCCTTTGATTATTTTAACTCTAATTCTCTACGATGTTTACAGTTTTTGGCATTCTAAAATAATCTCGCTTTTATCTTCTAGATTAAATTTGTTTCCTTGATATGGAATTCATTTTTTTGAGCCCAAAGCTTAACACAATCTAAAATTAACCAGAAGTTTTCAATTGACTTTTCGTACTTCCATTTTCTAGCCTCTTCTGCAATGAAGTCTAACCTTTCCGCATCTCTAAGGGTTTCTTCCTTCAAATGTACATCATATTTTGGTGAGAAAACATCGTATAATATCTCATGTTTATCCATATCCATAACGAATTTAATGGTCATGAAACCATCTTGACTTTCTAGCCAAAAATCCGAATCGGAGATTTTCTGCAGTTTCATCTTGATTTTCTCACCTTTCATGAAGGTTAGCAAGTTCGAGACAAGACCAGTTCCCATTTACGCATCATCCTCAATACAGGTGTGCTTTCCGCCTTTTATACGAAATATGATGAGGCGTAAAAGTCTTGTGTTATATTTGGTGCTCACGAATTTGTAGAAATTATCAGAGAATTTATGCGCACGCGCTCGGTTCATTACCTGTGAAATCTAATCCCGCTATGATTCAGTAGCTTGTATAAGCGAACTTTGATGAAATCTGTTATCACAAAGAGAGCCAGCGCATAACCCCAAACAAGAAGGGCTAAACCCCAGCCCATAGCAGGCAACAAAAAGCCGTAAACAGTGATTAACGTAGCAATTAGCTGTGTAACTAAAACTGCTATAAACAAGGGTTTAGCAGGTTTTACCGACCAAAACGAATGCTTAGTTCTTGCCACAAACACTGTTAAATGGCCAGCTACAGACAGCTTTAGATATATAAAAGACTGGAGAATTCCCAAGTTTAGATTCAATATCTCTCGTCCTATGTAGAGAATCCCAAAGGATGAGAACACCCCAATAATCCCAAGCATGGTCGCCATACCTAATAAAGTCCTCATATTCCATTTCTCTGGTTCATCGGAATACTTCACAGTATCATAAGCAATAGTCATGATTGGCATGTCATTCAGAAGTGCTAAAAGAACTATCATGAGAGCAGTAACAGGATAAAACTGGAATACTACAATTGACGAAGTGATAAAAAGCAACACCCGAATAGTCTCAGCAATGCGGTAGATTGCATAATTGCTCATGCGCTGGAATATAGTGCGGCTTTCTTTTATTGCATCTATGATTGTGGATAATCCGGGCTTCGTAAAAACAATCTCAGCTGCAGATTTCGCTGCATCTGTAGCACCAGCAACGGCAATTCCAGCATCAGCTCTCTTCAAAGCTGGAGCATCATTAACCCCATCCCCAGTCATCCCAACAATATGGCCCTCTTTCTGAAGCAGTTCAACAATATGATATTTGTGTTCAGGAAAAACCTGAGCGAAACCATCAGCACTATCAACAATACGTTGAGCCTCTCGGTCACTCTTATCCAAAAAGGCTGAGGAAGGAAGGATATTGGTGCCCAAGCTTACTTGCTCTGCAATCTCTTTGGCAATGGCGATGTGGTCGCCCGTAACCATCTTTACCTTCACACCCATCGCTTGTGCCGTCTTTATTGTTTCTACCGAATCTTCACGGGGTGGATCATAAAGAGCGATAAGACCAGCGAATTGCCATTTCCCTTTTCCATCAGTTTCAGCTACGCCGAGTGCACGATAACCTCTTAGAGCAAAAGAATCCACAGTTTTATCGACGTCAGCTCTGATTGATTCTTTATTGGAAACAAGGGAAAGAATCACTTGGGGTGCACCCTTCGTTACCTTGAAGCTCTTGCCATCAGTAGCTTCTACAATAGCTTCACTCCGCTTTGAAACTGGATCAAACGGCTTAAACTCCGCAACCTTGTAACCACCAATTGTTCCAGCAACCTCAGGAAAGGTCTCAGCTTTAGCGATAATGGCATCATCAATTGGATCCTTGTCTTCCTCCCTAGAGGCCAGAGTACCAAAAAGTAGCGCATCTTTAGATGTGAATCCTTCAAAGGGCTTTATTTCCCCAACGGTGAGTTCATTTTTGGTTATAGTGCCGGTCTTATC
>JABXGU010000286.1 GCA_016550415.1 archaeon
AGCTTTACCAGCGAGATGCACATCAACGAGAGGAGTCAAAGGTGTATCTTCGACGTTTATCTCCAAAATTTTTCCATTGTGCCGTTTAACGATAAGAGGAAAGGAGGCAGCAGGTTGAATCAGAGCAGAAGTACCAATGACGAAAATCGTGTCTGCTTTGTTCAATTCAATGATTACTTGATCCATGACTCTTTGCGGAAGTGATTCGCCAAACCAGACAACATTGGGACGAAGATTAGCTGAACAATCTGGACAGGTGGGAACACCAGAGGCGGGTGTTGTGAGTTGCGACTGGTAGGAGCATTGTGTACATTTAACAGCCCATAGGTTTCCGTGGACTTCGAGGACGTTGGTTGAACCAGCGTGGCGATGGAGCCCATCGACATTTTGTGTAATCAAAACTTTGAGTAAGCCCGATTTTTCCCAGGCCGCTAGCGTTTCATGGGCAGGGTTTGGTGTGCACTGAGCAATAAGGTTCTGGCGCCAACTATACCAATCCCAGACGAGTTGAGGATTCTGTTTGAAAGCGTTTGGCGTGGCAAGCTCCATTACATTGTATTGTTTCCAGAGCCCATCTTTTCCTCGGAAGGTGGGAACGTTCGATTCTTTGGAGATCCCAGCCCCTGTGAGAGCCACCATGTAGTTTGCACTTCTAATGATGTCTACAGCCTGATTAGTTGGGTTCATGGAAGGTTTTGCTCCCTTGAGTGATAATTGATTAGAAACGTGCTATTTAGCTTATACTTCCTTGAATGAATGATAAGAGGACAGCTTTTATAGGAGAACGGCGGGAAGGCGGCAAGAGAGCTGATTCGCTATGACTGAAGTTAGGCTACCATCTTGGCTTCGTTGGTTGAACTTCTTTATGGGTATCATCGCCTTCATTGTTGGTGTCTCAGTGATCCTCTATCCTGATGTGTGGGTCGCCTGGGGCATTGTCATCTTAGGAATGATCTATCTTGTGAAAGTAATCATTCGAATGTATGGTGGAGTCACTTATGCCCAGTTCCCGTTGTGGCAACAAGCATTAAGCATCATCATCGGACTCGCCCTGATCTTCCTTGGTCTTCCAGTTATTCTAGTTCCCGGATTTGGTGATGCCTGGTTAAGCATCCTCATCTTAACTGCCCTTCTATTGGTTGGCGTTGACCAAATCATGAATGGTCTGTTCGTGAAGACTAATACTTCGACCCGACGAATCATTCACATCATCTTCGGTTTCATCTTGATTATCCTGGGCATAGTAAACTTCCTGTACTTTGGCCTGGGAATCTGGATAACACTCTATATCATTGCCTTTGCCCTAGTAATCATTGGACTCGATTCTCTAATCCAAGGACTTACTGGATACCGTTCCATGTAACAGCTAAAGATGCAAGAGATGCATGAAAATTCTCAGCCACTCCGATTGGGGTGGCTGAAGTTCTATCTTTCATTTAACCCTGAATTAGAGATACGTGCGTAATTCGGACAGTATTTATAGAAGATATTGAGCAGGCTCTGACTGAGGTTAGAAATAATGTCAGAATCTCCTGCTAAACCAATGCCCACTTGGTTTAAATGGGCAAATATCATCATCGGAATTATCGCGTTAATCCTTGGCATTGGAATCGTGTTCTTTCCGTTTGTGTTAATCGAAACCTTTGTGTTATATCTGGGTGTACTGCTAATTTTTACTGGTGTTCTCAAGGCCATCCATAGCTTCCAGCAAACGGCATATCCAAATTGGCTTCGGTATACAACAGTGATTTTCGGTATTCTTATTCTCGTACTAGGAGTTCCAATTATATTCTTTGCATCCTCTGAGACGACAATTGTAGCTTTAGTCTTGTTAACTTTGATTCTTGTTGGTGTGTTTATCATGATGATTAACATTCAATCAGGCGCTCAACCAGGATCTCGCCGAACGGTGTTTCTCATCATTGGAGTGATGGTCATCATCTTGATTATCGCATTCTGGGTTGCCAATTTCCTGGTGTTATTGGCCTATATCTTCTTCATTATGATTGGATTTTTCCTAATTGCCCTGGATGCGCTAGCAACAGGAATCTTTCGGAAATAACAGTCTCATCGAATTTCCTAACAAGGGGAAGGTCATTCACTTTCCCCATCCATATTTCACAAGTTCCAGAAGACACTCTAGTTAAAAAATGAAAAAAGATGTTCTCACAGAGTATGGGATGACTTTTATAGTGGTTAATCTGCAGGTCGGCACCAGATAGGTATGACCTTGTAGATTTTGCGTGGGAGGTCTTATATGAGCGATGCAATCCGACGGATTACAAAGGGACAAGCGATTATTGTCATTTTGCCCAATGTCTTGTATTTTGTGATTCTCATTATCGCAATACTGCTGACCCTTTTCTTTCCTCAGATTCCCTGGCAGTTACGCAGTGGATTTAGTCTGTTAGATCCATTACGCTTCCTTCAACTATTACTTGGTACAATTCTTCTCATTCTTGCTCTGATGTTCATTGTGTGGGGTGTAACCTCTCTTGGTCGAAGTCGAGCCCAGGGTGCAGAAATAGGGAGTAGTCGCCGCAGCTCAGCTCTAATAACCAATGGCGCCTATGCCTACTGTCGCCATCCGCAAACACTAGGTTTCATCCTTGCCACGCCTGCTTTTGCCCTAATGTTTGATTTTGTTCCCCTACTCATCGTCGCCTTGCTTTTTACTCCTTTACAGCTGGCCCTTCTAGGATATGAAGAAGTGGAGTTGCTTCGACGATTTGGTGACCCCTATGGCATCTATCGGGAGACTGTGCCCTTCATTATTCCTCGAGGAAAACGGGTTCTTCCTACTAGTTGAAGGATGAGAAGTGCTTGGCAATATTAAGAACGATTCTTCGATGGACTAGTTTGGTTCTAGCCCTCATCCTGCTAATTGAAGGCGCTGCATTATTTATTGGAATAGTTGTTCTTAGTCCTGGAAACCCGTGGGTGAACATCCCGAATACACTGTTTCTAATTATTGACATTTTAGTGGGTGCGGGGATTCTCCGTTTAGTAATTCGCCATTCGGATATGGAATACTCATTATGGTTTTTCATCCTCATTACTACAACCGTCATTACACATCTTTATCGGGCCGTTGAATTCTTTTTACCGAATTTGACTAAGTTCCTCTTCAATGATGCATTATTTCTGATGAATAGTCTCAAATTAGGATTTACTCTTCTTGCCCTTGTTATTGGTCTCTATCTCTTCTTCCAATCAAAGATAAAGAGCGATTCATTGTAGACGTCTACGTCGAATGTAGATGTACAGGAGTAATGCAACCAAGATTAGGGATCCAAGGAGGAGGACCATAGGAGCTAGCCAGGGATTGAAGAGTGTTGGCGGGACGAGTGATATCGTTACCGTGATGATATTACTCCAAGGCCCAAGTA
>JABXGU010000287.1 GCA_016550415.1 archaeon
AGAGGTTGGCAAGTAAAAGATGGACTACCAACTCGGAAAACACTTCGGAAACTGGGCCTAGAGGATATTATTACAGATTTGGACAAGAATGGAGTCAAATTACCAGCTTAATAACGAGAATAAATTGGTTTCTTAAGGAAGGAAGGTTTAAATCTAAACTTCCCCTCATCAAATTTCCTCGGAGTGAAAATGAGTTGAAAGTGCTAGTGACTGGACCACATTTGTCTGGAAAAAGCACCCTAATTAAATGTCTTGCAAAGAAACACGTTATTAGTATTGAAGTCGATGGGACTACTGTTGGATTGGATCATGGTATAGCTGATTTGATGGGTATTCCGATTCGTTTGTTTGGAACTCCAGGATTGGCAAGATTCAAGGTTCTTCGTCGAATCATATCTGAAGGGGCTGATGGAGTTCTCTTTGTTGTTGATGCCAGTAATCCAGAGGGTGATGCTGAAGCTCGTTATATTTGGACAGAAATTAGTGACTTGATGCCAACAGTCCCTTGTATCATTGCTGCGAACAAACAGGACTTGCACACCGCGCGGACTCCAGAGCGAATAAGACATGATTTGAGTTTTATGGTTGGTGTACCTGTCATCCCCGTTAGTGCAATAAAAAGAATCAATGTGGATAAGCTTCTTGGAGCAATGATTATGCTAATTGTTTTTGAGTGGAGCCCTATTCTCCGAGCCTTCGATAAAACCAGTAGTCAGAGTTTTGAATCTCTAGCAAAAAGCTTGGGCTCAACAGAGCAGCAAGTCCGAAGCTACCTACGTTGGTTCGAACTTCGAAAAATGGTTATAGTCGACTGGGATAAACACACTGCCCATCTTGCAACGGGTGTTGACAAGCTTTTGAGACAATGGTAACAAACTTAAAAGCAATCATCACAACAAACTTGAAGCTGGATTCAAAAATGACTGCCCCAAAAAACACTTGGAATAGAATCCTAAGCCTCCTCAAAGAATCTGGGGTGGTTCACTTTACGTTAATCGACCCCGACCCCTCCAAGCAGACATCTGCTAACGCAGCCAAAATCGCTAGACTTGCAGAAGAGGCAGGATCAAACGCTATTATGGTTGGTGGCTCAACAGCTTTTGGCGTCATTGATGAGACAATTAAAGAGATAAAAAAGCTGGTAAAGATACCCATTATTCTGTTTCCTGGGAACATATCAGGACTCTCCCGATATGCTGACGCAGTATTTTTTATGAGCTTGCTCAATTCTCGAAATCCATACTGGCTGATTGATGTACAAGCGCTGGGAGCCAGATATATCAAAGCATTCAATCTTGAAACGATTGCCATGGGCTATCTTATTGTGGCTCCCGGTGGTACAGCGGGCTATATTGGAGATGCCCGATTAATCCCACGTGAAAAATCAGACATCGCTCTAGGATACGCACTAGCAGCCCAATACTTTGGATTTAACTTATTATACCTTGAAGCGGGCTCAGGTGCAGAGAATGCGGTACCGCTTCCCATGATTGAAAAAGTCGCCAAATACTTGGATATCCCCCTTGCTGTTGGTGGAGGTATTAATTCGCCTGAACAGGCAGCTGCAATCGTCAAAGCTGGAGCAGATATAATAGTTCAAGGGACAATAGTGGAGAATACAATACTTCAGGATGGAGGCAATCAACTCCGCCAAACAATTGAATCCATCCATCAGGCGAAAAGGAAAAGATAGCCAATAGTCAGCCAACGATTTTCTTTTTAATGCAAGGCATGAGACTAGGTTCCCATTTAGAATAAAGATTTCATATTGTAGTCTTACTTCTCTATCATCTTACCTGATTGTGAGTGATTAATGAAACCAATAAAATTGGCTGGTTTATCCCCCGCCTATTGGGGGAAAAATCGCTACAATATCGTTTTCAGCAAGTGGTGTTTGAAGACCTTTTAGTAGTCGAACATGGCGTCCATTAACGAGAATATGGAAGTAATTCTTTAGAGAGCCGTCTTTTTCGAGGAGCATTTGACGGAATTTTTCGCCATATCTAGCTGTGAGTAAATCAATCAGTTCTTGAATACTCGTTGCTTCTATTTGGATTTCTTTGGAACCTGTTAGGGCACGAATACTTGTGAAAAATCGTACAGTGATAGTTCCCTTTGGTTTGGTCATAATTATTCACTTAGGAGGGCTCTCTAAAAGATAGGGCACGATGGGGGCATATGGAAACACATACGCCACAACCATAGCATACTTCATGGTCTACGGTGGCTTTCTCTTTTTCAGCATCAACAGAAATCGCAGAATATGTGCAAGATCGGGTGCATAATCCACATCCAGTGCATTTTTCTTCGTCGACTTGAGGTGGCATGCTCTCTGTGCGGAGTGTTTCCTTTGGAAGATGAGCTAGTGCTAATCCACGAATATCTTCTGGTGAATCGTAGCCATGATTAATGAGGAATTCCTTGATTTCATTTGCAATTCGTCCATAGACAGACGGCCCCTCTAGTATGGCGGCGGTGCATACTTCAACTGCGCTGGCACCACACATGATATGTTCGATTGCATCAGCACCAGTACTTACACCACCAACGCCAATGACAGGTTTAGAAGTTCCTTTTGCAATATCAGCTACGCATCGAACAGCTAGAGGTTTTATTGCAGGCCCTGAAAGCCAGCCGACTCCACCGGGTCCACCGAGAAGAGGACGCCCCGTTTCGATGTCGATGTGGAGACATGGTCCTAGAGTATTGATGGCGACAAAGCCATCCACATAGCGTTCAACAGCCTTTGTAAATATTGTCAAATCCTTCACATGGGGACTCATTTTGGCAAAGATGGGTATGTCCACTGCTTCCTTGAGTGTCTTTGCCACATCATTGAATATTTTCGGATCAGCTTCTAGGTAGTGCGTGCTGAATTCTATTCCGTTAACTCCAGCTTTTTCCATAAGGGGAGCTAGCTTCTGGAGTTCTTCTGGTTTGTATCCGACGGAGGCTATTAGTGACAAGCCAGTTTTCTTTGCAATGGCATACTCGTGTTCAATCCATTTTTGGTATGGCTTATCACTCCACAATTCATGGTTTAATAGCCCATATGCACCTCGCACCTGTACACGCTCCAGTTTGACAATTCTGTTTTGGATTGCCATAGCAAGTAGCCATTGGCTCTGGGCACGATCTACCGTTTGCATGTTTGGACGGGGAACCACAGCGGGTTTCAGACTAATTGTTTTGGCGACTAGACCACCAACACCGCCTTGGGCAGCTTTTGCTAGGGTTTTACCATCTCGACTAGTTGGCCCGGCAGCAGTGAGAACAGGATTTCGAAGAGGAATTCCTGCAACTGAAACATTCAAAGTAACTGTCATTTTTAATCTACAACCTTTCTATTCTTTTCTAGTTCTTTGGCAACTGAATCAAGACCCAATCGATGCAGCTCTTTGCGTTTGGGTAGCCCATCGCGAGTCCAATTGCGCACATCATAATATTCATCGAGCATCGGATGCAAGTCACATACTCTTCCCTTTGCAGGCCCCTCAGGCATAGGTTGCTCAGTGAATCGAGGATGCAATTGTTCTCTGGCTCGTGTGACACCCTCACGAACATTGAAACAACGCCTGAGATTGCTAATACGTTCTGCGATAAGACGTAGATTAGCTACCTTTCCCAATTCTTTGAAACCGGTGAGTGGAGGAAGCAGCTCAGCCATAATGTCAAAGTAGTAGACAGGAGGCCACATTGACCCATATTTGCAAAGAATTAAGCTGTCAACCAAGACGTAAAGGTCTTCTTGGTCTTTGATTAGCGTTCCCTTGTAAGTCGTACTTGATAGGTTCATAACTTCAGTAGCATGTTCTTTTCCAAATCGTTCGATGGCAACATCTGGATATCCTAGCTCCTCGTAGCAGCTTAGACTCCTTAGGTGGTCTGCACCTCTGACGTTAGTGGCATATGTTAGACCGACGCTTTGTTGGGGGCGGGGATCCTGTCCAGAAGCTTCCATCCCCTTCACATGGATGGCGAAGCGTTCAGCGCCCTTGCCAATCTTCTTAGCAGCTCGCATAGAGCCTTCAGCAAGTAAATCTCCTATTCCTTCTCGGCGTGCAATCTTGTTGACTAGTGCAATCATTGTTTCGTGATTACCCCAGCTTAGGTCCAATCCATCAGCATCCTTTGAGCTAATCAGACCATTTTCTGCTGCTTCGAAAAGAAAGGCAATAGTGCAGCCGGTACTTATAGTGTCGATACCATATTGGTTACAGAGCTGATTGGCGTAAATTATTGATTCAAGATTGTTATTGAGAAGATTGCTTCCAAAAGCCATTAGAGTTTCATATTCGGGTCCACCGGTGACAATCTGGTATGGGCCGGATTTGACTTGTGAAATGAATTTGCATTGAATTGCGCATCCGAAGCAGGATTCACGGCTTCTACGATATCCTTTGCGAATGGTTTCAGGTCCGATGGCGTCAGCGTCTTTGTAGACACCGGTGGTATGGTTCTTTGTGGGAAGTCTACCTATCTCGCCAATAGCTGATACGAGATTGGTGGTACCATATTTTCCGAGAGATTCTTCGTTCATTTCGCCCCATTTGCCGGTGGTCATTAATTCGAAGGCTTTTCTTGCAACTGCCATGAAGTGTCCTGTGTCAGCAACTTGAACACCACCAAGTCCACGAACAGCAACCGCTTTGAGATTCTTACTCCCCATTACTGCTCCTGCCCCACCACGTCCTGCAGCACGATAATAGGAGGATATAATGGCAGAATATTTGACAAGGTTCTCACCACCGATTCCTATAGTGGCAACTTCAACTTCTTCATCGCCTTGCTCTTCTCGGATTATATCGGTCGTTTCTAAAGTGTCACGACCCCACAGGTGCTCTGCATTTTGAAGTGTGATTTCACCATTGTTTATCATGATGTAGACAGGCTTTGGTGCTCTTCCCTGGATGGTCAACATGTCAAAGCCCGCGTATTTCAGTTGGGGTCCCCAGTGTCCACCGCAATGAGCCTCACCCCAAATTCCAGTCAAAGGAGCTTTGAAGCCAACCATGAAACGACCAGAGGGAGAGAAGAAGGAACCTGTAACAGGACCCACAGCAAATACCAAAGGATTCTCAGGATTTAATGGGTCTTTAGAACTCTTGACACGATCCCAGAGTATTTTGGATGCGAATCCTGTTCCACCTAGATATGAAAGGGCAAACTCTTTGTCCAAAGGTTGAACACTGATTTTGCTTTTAGCAAGATCAATATCTGCGATTCTGCCAGCCCAACCATAGAATTTCCCTGTTTTGCTCATTTTGATTCTCCTCCGCTAATAACTTGAAGGTATTTAGCTGCCTGTGCGATTCCCTTCTTTCTTAGACGATGAGTTAATTCACTCGGTTCAAGGTAGAGGAGGGCACCTCGTGGGCAGAATTGAACACACATTACATATCCTTCACACAAATCGCATTTGACAGTTTTTCCATCGATTGGATCGATGTGAATACCACCAAAGGGGCAAGCAATCAGGCATTGATGGCACCCAATGCATTTTTCTTGGTCAATACAGACCGCATTGGTCGATTCATTACGATGGATAGCGCCACTGGGACAACTTTCCATGCAAAGTGGAGTATCACAGTGTTGACAAATGACAGGAACATTCACTCCTTGTTTCTGATCACGAAGTATTGTGAGAAGTGCCCTAGCGGGATTAAACTCCTTGATATGGCGAAGAGAACATACTAGCGTGCATATTTGGCAACCAGTACACTTCTCTGGATCTGCTACCAGAACCTTCTTTGAAGATCGTGTCATTGAAATGCACTCCCCAAAAAAAAGGGATGGAGAGGCTTAAAGCCTTACCCGAACTACTAACTACCCAGTTCTTTACTCAAAATATCAATTATGGAGTGAACATCTTGCTAACATTGATTCACAATGCAATGATTGTTACAATGGATAATCAGCGTCGTGTTTTGGAGCATGCAGACATTTTGATTGAAGACTCAAAAATCATTGCAGTTGGTGAAAAGACTAGGGCAAAGCCTGATAGAATCATTGATGGGTCAGGGCGTATTGTGCTCCCCGGATTCATTTGCGGTCACACACACCTTTACGGTATTCTGCTTCGAGGAGCGACACTCAAAATGGAAGCACCTTTGGACTTTATGCAGATACTAGACCGGATATGGTGGCGTGCTGACTCAGCGTTCAGTAACGAAGATGCATATGCTAGTGCCCTGGTTTCTTCCTATGAATTCATTAGAAGTGGAACAACTTGTTTTGCAGACACATATTCAGGACCGGGTTCCATTGAGGGCGTACTGGATGGTATTGCTAAAGGTGTTGCAGAAATTGGATTACGGGGTATTCTAGCCTTTGAAGCAACTGAACGCAATAGCCCTGAGGAAGGAAAACGTGGACTTCAAGAAAACGTTCGTTTCCTCAAACGACTAAAACAAAAGCCCAATGACCTGCTTTACGGAATGTATAGTTTGCATGCTTCGTTTACCATTAGTGACGAGTTGATTCAACGAACACGCCATCAAGCGGATAAGCTTCCAGCACCCCTAACTATTCACACAAGTGAAGGTCTCATTGATGTTTACCATAACATTGAACGATACGATAAACGCACTGTCGAACGTCTATTCAATCTAGATTTTCTCGGGCCAGATGTGGTACTTGCCCATTGCGTGAATGTCAACAATGATGAACTCCAGCTTATTCGAGGCAGCGGAGCCTGTGTGGCACATAATCCCATGTCAAACATGAATAATGCTGTGGGCGTGGCCCCAGTCAAAGAAATGACAGATTTAGGGATTCCTGTATGTTTAGGGAATGATGGATTCATCTTTGATGCCATTGAGAATATGCGAACTGCCTATCTCATCCATAAAGTGCACCACCTTGACCCCAGAGTAACAACACCTCAACAAATTCTTGAAATGGCCACCATCAAAGGTGCCCAATGCTATGGTTTAGCAAACGAGTTGGGATCAATTGAGCCAGGGAAACGTGCAGACCTTGTCCTCCTTCACCCTAATCCAAGGGCTACCCCAATATTGCCAGAGGGTGTTGCCAGTTACATAATCTATGGGCTTACTGCTCATGATGTGGAAACAGTCTTTGTTAATGGAAATCCAGTTGTTGAGAATCACCATGTCGCAACAATTGATGCGGATAAAGTTGAGAAAACGCTTGAACGTGTGGTACCAAAGCTCTGGGCAAAACTTGGTGTAGAGACCTAGCTAGGCGCCTCCTGCGATTGGCGGGAATACTGCAATTATGTCTCCATCATGAAGGATTGTTAGAAGACCCTGTAGTGCGTGTAGACCACGACCATTAACTAATAGTTTGATGTATGGTCTGATATTGCCTTCCTTGTTGAACACTGTCTCTCTAAAATTGGAACCATGTTCTTTGCAGAGTTGTTCTAGTAGGTCACCAACTGTTTGACCTTTCAAGTTGACAGTGATCTCGCGAAAGCCTATGCGTTCAGAAAATGGACCAACGGTTCTCACTGTAACTTTCAAGGTACCTTTTCTCCTGTCGTTGTTGAGATACACAGTAATCTGATAAACATAATGCAAAACCGTATTACTGATAAGCTGAAGGCATAAGAGTTGGCAATATTACCCTAAAAGAGGATGCAATATGGCAGACTTACTAATTGATGGTGCAACCATTATCACTGTGAATCCGCAACGCCAAATAATTCGAGATGGCGCAGTCGCCATTGAAGGTAACCGTATTCTCGCTATCGGTAAAACAAGAGAAGTTAAGCAAAAACATGGTGCAGACATGCGAATTCACGCAGCTGGAAAGATATTACTACCAGGCCTAATCGATGGACATGTGCATCTGGCACAAGCACTCATCAGAGGATGCGCAGATGATGTAGATCTCATACCTTGGTTACGAGATTATGTTTGGCGCCTACAAGGGAACTTTACCCCAGAAGATGGAGCGGCAAGCGCGGCATTATGTATTGCTGAAATGCTCAAATCTGGCACAACAAGCTTTCTCGAGTGTATGATTCACAAACGCTATGGCTTCAATGGCATAGCAAAGGTGGTTGACCAATCCGGAATCCGAGGATGCCTTGCCAAGATTTTCATGGACCTAACAGGATACGCCGAATCAGAATCCATTA
>JABXGU010000288.1 GCA_016550415.1 archaeon
ATCTTAGAAGATGACCTCGAAACGATCTGGACCGAAAATAGACTTCTCAATTATATGCGTCGACGAGGGCACCTGAAGGGTAACTGTGGTCAGTGCAGTTATAATGGCATCTGCGGCGGGTGCCGATTCAGTGCTTATATTGATTGTGGCGACTGGCTTGGACCAGACCCATCATGTCCATTTGGTCCAGTCCGTTCAAATTAATGAATTAAAGCCCTACAATATTTAACAAGAAACAGGGTTACCGCAGATAAGCTACAGTAGAGCTTTGTTGAGGGTGTTACCAGCCATAACTAGCAGAGTGTATCTACCATATCGATCCTTTGTGAAAGCACGAAGACTGTATGAGTGTAAATTTAATTCAGCCAAGACCCGCTTGGCATAAACTCGATACTCATCTTTATGGATGTCATCCAACACAACAAACCCTCCCACACGAACTAGTGCCAAAACTGTCCTCAACGCGCTTCTCCGTAAGGGCATACGCCCCAAATCATGTAGGATGAAATCGAAGGGTGTATGCTTGGTCGAGCGGAAGGTTTGCCAATCAACCAAATTTTCGCTAGTGAGATGATTCGTTACCAGAAATCGCCGTGTTGTATCCAACCATGTCGGTTCATCATCAACCGACACAACCGAGGGCGCAGGGCTAGCCTTCACTGCATATATTCGAAAGACGAATGAACTGAATCCCGACCCAAGATCCAGAATTCGTTGGGGACGGAAAATCTGACACAAGACCGTCAAAAAGACCGCTGTATCAAACCCAATTGCCATCCAAGGCGTAGACATCTCTGAAATGTACTTTTCATAGTATGGTCGTAGCGCCTCCCGAATTGGTTTAGCTAATTCTTCATACTGCTGCAGCCGCGGAATTAGGTGCCGCAATCGACGAGCATCGAGGTGTCCCCGAATCGCTTCAATACCCACAAGAATTTTCCGCAAAATATAGTGGGGCAGCCGCTTCAGATGAAAAATCCGCTTCAAAGTTAAATTCCAGCCACGAATTTTGATATGTTGAATCGCTTAGCATGTCCCTCCCTCCTCGTCAATAATCTTTTCCTTTCGTAAAGTACCCCGAGATCCCAAAAGGCTTGGGCAGAAAAAGAACATAATGGCTACTCCTATGGGCGTGTAAAGAGCTTTATATTACAGAATTTTTTGCAGCACATTCAGCTTTTACAGAAGATGCCTTCAAGGCAGTAGACTGTGAGTTTTTGTTTTTCTGGACATTTTTTCTCTAGATCACAGTTGGGGCAGAGCTTGGATACTTCCTTTACATTGAGTGTGTTCCTTTCCTCGTGGAGTGTGTAAAGTAGCTTGAGATATTTGCCTTCAGCGATTCGTGGTAGATCATCCCGATATTCTAATCCAAACCATTCATAAAGGCGTCGGTCACCTTTGGAGGAATTGCAGTGCTTGCATACCCATACCGCATTATCCGGTGAATCAGGTCCACCTCGAGATTTGGGGAGGATATGGTCAAGAGTTAGACCCTTCTTGTTTCCACAGTAGATGCACTCGTTACGTTGTTCACGTTCTTTGATGTACTCTCGAATAGCTGTTGACCACGAGATTTCCCCTGATACTAGCTTCTTGAACCGATTCATCACAAAGCCATATTGGCTCTTACCTCGCCCTGCTGATTCTGCAATGATTTTTGCGTACTGCCAGTAAATTAGGTCACGAATCGTTTTGACGGCTGGCGGTGGCATGAAATTCCCTCTATTTTTCCTATATTCAATGTGATATTAAAATTTGTTACTAAGATACTTTTAGGGAGTATGCATGGCACCTTTCTTTTTTCACCCACCCTTCTTCTTTTCAATTCGCAATTATTGTATTAATCGAATCAAGACCATTGGCTAATAATGAGCTTCAGGAACGATTTGTTTTCTTTAGGAGTGAGGGGTGTCGTAAGATGTTGTTGGACTGTATTAGATAAGCGCCAAGAATAGCCAGTAGACAATTGTGTTAAGGATTGTAAGAGGTACACCAATCTTTACGAATTCTTTGAAAGTGACTGTTTCATTGGCTTTCTTTTCAGCATTCTGGATGATAATGACATTGCTTGCTGCACCAAGGATGGTGAGGTTTCCGGCAATTGTGCTTCCTGCAGCCAATGCCATCATTGCAGTGGTTGTTGCACCTAAGCTAGCAAGCATGGGGAGGAGGAGGGCAACGAGGGGAACATTGGAAATGAGCTGGCTTAGAAGCACACTGAGACCAAGCAATGTTGGAAGGGCTGTGATATCTAAACTTAGAGTAGCAATTATGGCTTGGAAAAATCCGGATTGCCAGACACATTCCATGAGTACGAACATTGCTGCGAAGAATATGAGGGTGAACCAGTCGATTTTCTTTAGGAGTTCAACCCTTTTTGAACTGAAGAGCAGAATTGGGAGGGCAGAGATTAACGCTATGTAGGTTAGTTTAAAGTCAATCGGCAGCATCAAGAACACAATTACTATTTTTACTATAATTAAAGAGAGAATTAGAACAAGAGATATTTTTGAGAGGAATGCCAACTTTTGATCTTTGAGAGGTTCAGAATTGGGGTCTGCA
>JABXGU010000289.1 GCA_016550415.1 archaeon
ACAGTTGCATTGGTTCATATCTTTTCATTCAAACCTTTCTTGCTAGGTTTTGGTATTGCACCTAGTCGTCATTCCTTTGAACTCTTGAAAGCGGCAAAGGACTTCGTAGTAAATCTGCCCACAAAGGAGTTAATTGACCAGGTTCACTTCTGTGGTACTGAATCAGGTCGTGATGTGGACAAATTTGAGAAAACACGTCTCAAAGATGTTGCTGCCCAAGAGGTTGAATCTCCGCTTATTGATGAATGTCCAGTTAACTATGAATGTAAAATAACTCAAACCATAGAAACTGGTGACCGTACATGGTTCATTGGTGAGGTTCTCGTCATTCATCGAGATGTTAGTTATGCTCGTGAAATGGCACTTAGTTATTGGGCTGGTGAATATCGTCTTCCCGGGAATCTGTTGCGTAGGCGCTAGTTTCGAAGATGGTATTTGCGTTCATGATTCGCGTATTGAAGTTCACGGGGGACATCTTCACTACCTGGCACTACTGGAAGAAGGCTAATCTTATTCTTTTGACGGCTAATAATCGATTTGGGTAGTTCTTTATCAAATGGGTGGGAGAAGGGTAGCATGAATCTATAGTCCTTCCCAAAGATACCAGCAATACGGGTCATCAATCGTTTTGAACGTCCGCCATGCTTCCATTTGTAATACATAAGATAGAGGAAGCCACCAACAATTTTGATGAGTTGTTGCGCTACTGGATTCATAAAATATGGAGTAATCCAATCATCACGCCAATGGTGAAGATTGTGGTCCCAACACTCTATGAATACTTGCCACTGAATATCGGAAAGGCGATTAAGGTCAATGGTCTTTTCCTTCCGGAGTGCACAATCCTCGAGTGATACAAAGAAGAGAGGTACAAAGAATGTCCGAAATCTACGCATCCTGTGTATTAGGTCAAGCGTGAGGAGTACATCATCTTCAGTTTCTTTGGGCAAACCAGTAACTAGGGTACATAATGGTACCCAATTTGCGTCATTGAGGATGCCGTAGGCTTCACATACAATTTCTGGCCACTGACTAACATCATAGGGCAGGGCTTTACCTCGCATATGTTCCTGCATTAGACGAGGACTACCGGTTTCAACTCCGGTTTCAACGGTGATTACAGGGTTGCCCTTATACTTGTAACGGCATTTGTCAGCCATGATTTCAGAGATTTCTTGGGGCATCTTGGGATCCACAATGGCAGGTGCAAGGGAACAGTGGGCTGTCTGAATTACGGATACTCCTGGCTCGTTTGCTATAGCTTTGTAAAGATTAGTTACAGCTTTATGATTGGGTAAGAAGCGTTCCTTTGAACCATAAAGGAAGACATCATCTGTGTTGAGGAGAATCATGTCTGCTCCTGTTCGGAGGTTAACTCGAACCTCTTTCAAGATCTTCTCAATGGAGAAATTGCGACGATACTTCATTGTGGGTGAGCAAAACTGGCATCCTCTTCCGCATCCCCGAGAAATTTCTACTGCACCATATATAGCACCATTTCGTATTGTGATAATATCCTCATCTCTGGGACGCTCTGCTTGGATGAGTGGTGGCAGTTGTTCTCCTCGGATTGCCTTTTCAAAGAGGGAGGGTGCTGTTCTCTCTGATTCCCCCATAACGATGCAGTCAAAACCATATTTCTTACGAAGTTTTGGATTCTTTAACTGCCAGGAACCTGCACCTCCTAGTATCTTGACAGATTGATACTTCTGAAATATAGGGTGCCTCATTAATCGCCAGAATTCCAATCCTGTGGCTGCTAAGCCTCCAAGTCCAGCAAAAGATGTGTAAGTCAAACTAACATAGGCCATTCCAAGAGGATCCATACTTGAAACGCCGACCACTCGGGTATTCGGTCCAACCACCTTTTCGAGCTGGTTAGGGTGAATAGTGATAACGTCGTTATCATCAAAACCATTTTCAAGCAATGCTGCCTCGACTTTTCTAAGACCATACGGTGCATAGGGTGCCGAATGGTCCCGATTAGGCTTATCAGGCTTAAATGCGCCATCCAACAAAAAACTGGGGGAGAACCGTGCAGGGAACCCACCGACAAAGGCAATGAAGGGATCAGCATCCCATCCGGCCATCTCTGCCTTCGATGCTGTTAAGACAATTTTTTTACCACCGTCATGGGTCGCCATAGCCTTGAAACCTCAAGCCTCTTCTAAATACCTTCACCCTACATCTACTGTTATATTTTTTTCAGATTCAAAGAAGGTTTCGAAAGATTATCATCTCGCATTATTTCAAGGTTATTATGTTTTTCTCTGATACTTTCTTCCTATACACTTTCAAATTAAGCTTTTTGAAGCTAAGGAGATGAATTTCCTTGTTTAGAGGAAGTAATATGATTTCCACTGGAGCCCCATCAAATGCTTAAAACAGGTTGACATTATTGTTTGCGCGCTTCTATTTCTCCCAGAAATATCGTCCTTTTTCATAGATGACTTCATCGTCTGCGAGTATTTTGCCCTCTTCCTTCATAGACTTGATCATGTCGACGTGAACCGCACTCTCGTTTGTACCTTTACATTCTGGAAAAGCCATTCCTAATGCGCAGTGAATTGTGTCTCCAATCTTCTCATCAAACAGCATGTTCAGAGTATAACGTTTTATACCCCGGTTTGTTCCAATTGCCATCTCACCCAAATACTTGGCTCCCTCGTCTACGTCTAGCAGTGTTTCTAATGCTGTCTGACCTTTTTCTGCTGAGAATTTTACAACTTTGCCTTCCTTGAATTCTAATCGAACGCCCTGGATTTCAGTTCCTGCATAAAGGAAGGGTATATCAAAGTAGATTTTCCCTTCAACACTTGTTTTAACAGGTGATGTAAAGACTTCACCAGAAGGCATGTTCTTCTCACCAGCAGCAGCAATCCATGTACGACCCTCAATCACAGCGCGAAGATCTGTCTCAACGCCAATGTATCGAAGTGTTTTATGCTTCTGTAGTTTTTCACGTAGCTTATTCATCAAAATTGCTTCCTTTTCCCAATCAAGGAGAATCGCACCATAGACAAATTCTTGATAGTCGGTAAGACTCATTTTCGCCTCTTGGGCAAGAGCATGATTGGGATGAATGGTAAGGCACCAACGCTTCTTCAACACTTCATCAGAAAGAGGTTTAGTAGTCTTCTGACGACGCATCAGACGCCTTGGATCATAGCCTGCGAAAGTACGGGTATTTGAAGGGGAAACAATACTGATCATTACATCTGAAGCTTTTATGGCTTCAAATCGATGCTTGGGAAAAAGACCAAGGGCTTCATCTGTAGCTACATCCATATAACCTCTGGACAACTCCGATGTGCTCATAACAACAAGCGATGATGCAC
>JABXGU010000290.1 GCA_016550415.1 archaeon
AACTTGGGATTACGCAAGGAAATTGAAGATTACAGATATGAAGACATAGCCAATCTGAAAATCGATAAAGGGATTCGCTTTGCCTCCATTGCTGTAAAACGACGATTCATGAGCGAGGATCTAATCCTTGATAAACTCCTGAAAGGTCAGGCGGATTATATTTGCAGGTTCATACAAGAGAATCTCAGACGAACCAGTCGTGCCTCGACGTCCCCGGCTACGGCCAGTCAACAAATTTTTCCAACTTCGCCAGAGGACCCTCTTCAGGTCCTCAAGCTGCGCTTTGCTAGAGGAGAGATTACTAAGGAACAATTTGAGGAAATGAAGAGATTGTTGGAGTAGACTTGGCCGACGCCTTGATTGTTCTCTGTTGTATTGCAGTAGCTGCAATGTTATAGGGAAGTACTCTACCTACGCTTCTTCAACACCAAAGAGATCCACTACTGTACAGTTAGGTAACAAAAATCTCAGAACCCCCGGGCAGCTCGACAACCACTTCAGTATTGACCATCCCGGGTTTAACCTGCTTGAATTTGCCCTTAAGCATATTGCGCGCGCTTGTTTTCATGATCTGCCCTCCTTCCTGTCCATCCACAGAATTTCGTGGTCGGACCTTTGTCTTATCTCAATTGTACTACAGTGGTATCGAAAAGGTAGGTATCGTTCTGCTTGAACCCAAGACTAGCCGCGGCACCTTACCAGGATATTACCGGCATATACCCATTCCGCCCTAATATTCAATACCTGAGAACATGTGCAACAACATACCAATGAAGGCAGTAGCCCTAACCTTCTGCGAGTGCTAGGTTGACTGCCGCTTCCGCGTGGAGACGTGTAGTATCAAATATCGGAGCATGTATGTCACCAGGTTGGATAAGTAAGGGGAGTTCAGTGCATCCAAGCACAATACCCTCAGCACCCTCTTCGACCAGTCTACTTATAATGTCGGCGCAAACACGGCGGGAAGAGTCCTTGATTTTGCCTTCACAAAGTTCATTGTAAATAATTTTATGGATAGTATCTATATAACCTTCTTCAGGCACAAACACTTCGATAGTGAAACGGTCCCGAAGCCTCTCCTGGTAGAAAGGCTCTGTCATTACAAATCGTGTCCCCAGTAGTCCTATTCGGTGTAGCCCTCGTTCCCTAATGGCGTCGCCAGTCACATCAACAATGTGAAGTACAGGCAGACCAACTTTCTCCTCTACGTCATCAGTGACTTTATGCATAGTGTTTGTGCAGATAACCAGGAAATCAGCACCAGCCCGCTTAACAGCATTGCCTGCATCGACAAGAACACGGGTCATGTCATCCCAGCGACCTTCATGCTGAGCTCTTTGAATCTCATCAAAATCTAAGCTATAAAGAACTAGACGGGCTGAGTGAAGACCGCCCAGCCTTCGGGTAAATGACTCATTGATGATCCGATAGTATTCCAATGTAGAATTCCAGCTCATGCCTCCAATTAATCCGATGACTTTCATAAGTTTTATCTCTGCGTATCTCGTGTCTGGTTACTGACTAAGACCATCTCAAATCTAATCTAGCTCAGGCTCAGTTTAGTTAAAAATGTAACATAATTTAACACAACCTATTACTATCTTGACTCTAAAGGAAAGAGAGCTTAAATTCAAGTCTTCGATGCATGAACCGTTAATTCGTCTAAAGAGCGCTCGTTGAACAAATAGACCTAGTGGCACAAATCGAAGTCAAACTGCCCATAAAAGGGTGTCAGGGTTTACCCGCCGGAGCGCTGGTAACATGTAGTATGATTCCGCAACTGGTTCGTGTCTTCCAGATGTAGCAAGATTGTACAAATGTCAGTAACGTACAATGCTAATTTTGCATTTATAATCATAAGCCGGCATGGCCCACCTCTTCATTCAGTTTGTGGAATAAATATATTCGCATCGAGAATCTCGTATTTTAAGCTCTCGACTTCTTCTCCACTTCAGCAATTGAGCTATAACCTATTTGCTG
>JABXGU010000024.1 GCA_016550415.1 archaeon
TGGTAATGCGTCGTCGGTATTAATACAAGCAACATACCGGGCTAGCAGATTCGCTGCTCAGTCCGGTTCCAACTTTTTTCTATTCAATTACTGCGACTGGTTATTCCTCTTTTTTTCTGCTGTGTCTCAATGTTCAAAAAGAACACAGCGTAAAGGACGGTTGAAGCTGAATAGCTAGTTAGCGTAAACCAGAAAGGTATGAGATACAGTCCTTGGTCAAATAGCGGACCAGTTACTAAGGTGCTAAATGCCCAAGGGAAGTTCCACGCAAAGCTAGAAACAGCGCTCATGTGTGGGCGATAAGATTCTGGGGTCAATTCCATCCGTAACGCGTTATCCACGGGACCACTAGCGTTCATGAGAACTACGCGAAAAATATAGCTGGCAATCGCAACATAGGGATTGATGATAACGGCAATAAAGAAGAGGAATGGCAGTGAGAGACTCTGAGTTACAAGAACAGTTTTGACTTTGCCAATTCTGGTCGAGAGAACAGGTGACAAAAACACACCGGCAGCAACCGAGAGGGAACCAAAGCCCTGAACCAGACCTACCATAAATGTAGGGAGATTATAGAATTCCCAGAAGAAGATATTCAAATAGGGAATTACGAAACCTGCCCCAAGGCCGATAAAGGCATTAACAATACCAAATTTGAGCAAGAGTTTTTTGATCTCTTTATTCTCAACAGGTTCAATTTCCCGCGTGTCACTTTTAGGTTCAAAAATAGGAAATTGATCCTTTTCACGAATCAGGAGAAGTGGAATAAATCCCAGTGAAAAAGGCAGAATCTGAACAAGGAGAGCCCATTGGAAAGAGATGGCACTATCAATGGGAAATCCAAAGGATATTGCGAATAAGCCTGGCAGAAACCCTGCCAAGGTGTTTGCAAAGAAGGAGCTAAGAATAGTGGCGGATTGAGAGGTGCCAAATAAATGAGTTCGCTCATAGGGAGTACTAAACTTGGTCATAAAAGGTCCAAAAGCTACATTGAGCATTGCTGATCCAAGTCCGCTGAAAACCGCCGCTGTTTGAAGAATGGTGGGTATTGGAAATACCACTTGACTGAGCGAAGTGACAAACATGATGACGGCTGCAAGAATTAGAGATCGTTTAGTTCCAAATCGCGAAACCACTGGTCCCATTATCAAGGAACAAAGGGCCATAGTAAAGGCATTAATTGACATTAAGCCGCCTATGAAGGCATTACTATACCCTAGGCTGAGAAGGAACAGGTTGAAGAGCGTTTGAGCGATACCCCACCCAAAAGCCCGAAGCACATTGGCAACAATGAGCTTTTGAGCATTTGGGGTAAATTGGCGTATGCGCTGCCAATATCCAAGGGCATCTTCTCGTATCATCTGACTCAAAGGACTCTCCTCATTAGACAGGGCAGCAGGCTTGTTGACTATTTTAAATTACTGTCTCTAGGAAAATAGAGCCATTCACAGATCGTATTCCCGAAAAACTTCACGTTGAATAAGATAACGAAGGATTTCGGCAGTTCCGCCACCAATCGTCATTAGCCGGGCATCACGTAGAAACCTTTCAACCGGACGCTGTTTTGTGTATCCTATACCGCCTAGAACCTGTAGTGCTTCAGTGGCTGTTTCAATGGCCTTCTCGCAAGCATATAATTTGGCAATCGCAGCTTCCTTAGTTGCATGTTTCCCTTCATCAATCATACGTGCCGCTTTGAATGTGAGTAACCGGGCTGCTTCAAGTTTTACTGCCATGTCTGCGATTTTGAAGCTAACGCCTTCAAACTCCCGAATCTTTCGGCGGAACTGAACTCGGTGATTACTATAATGCACTGCTTCTTCCATTGCCGCCCGTGCAACCCCATTCATCTCCGCAGCGAGAATGGTTCTTTCTGCATTCAAACCTGCCATTACAACATGGAATCCGCCGTTCAATTCTCCAAGGGTATTTTCCTCAGGTACTTCGACGTCCTTTAGGGCGAGGTGACCGACGTGAGCTCCATGCATGCCAAGGAGTTCATATTCCTCGACCACTTCAAAACCTTTTGATTTGGTTTCCACAATAAAAGCTGTCATCCCTTGCTTGGCTTTCACTTTCGGATCTGTCACTGAGTAGCACAACAAATAATCTGCTACGGGTCCATTTGTAATGAACCGTTTCTCACCATTGATAATGTACTTGTCCCCTTGTTTTTCAGCCCGGGTTTCTGTTCCCGCAACATCACTTCCCACATTCGGTTCAGTGATGCCCAAAGCTCCAATTTTCTTTCCTTGAGCGACAGGGGTGAGGTACTTCTTTTTCTGTTCTTCAGTTCCGAACTCGAAAACTGGGTGTGCAAAAAGAATACAGGACGCAACACGCGCCATATCAAACCCTGCATGAACTGCACAGATTTCCTCGGTTACGAGAACCTCGTATATAAGGCCTTTTCCAATACCTCCATATTCTGTGGGATATCGTGAACCAAGGTATCCGGCTTTTCCAAATTTACGAATAATGTCCCAGGCTTCGAGCTTGCCCTCTTCAATATCTTCGGCGACTGGGGCTAAGGTTTTTTGGACGAATTCCCGGACTTCAGCTTGAAACTTGCGTTCTTCCTCTGATAAAAAGGACAGCTCCGTCATGATTATCACAGCATAGATGAATCTTGATTCGAAACCAATTAGTGTTAGTTTATAAAGCGCTTCGCCACGAACGAAAAATAGAAACAATAAGAGGAGAATCTATTCTTTTCGTCGAGATTTGTGAAGGGCCGTAACCGCTTGCTCACGGGTTTGACGTTTGATTTCTTCAATCTGATCAATAGCGGGGAGAATCGTGTCAACCAAGTCGCTCTTGGCTTGAATACCTTCGTGGGTTAGAAAAGCCACAGCTTCGCTTCGGCTTTTGAATATCTCTAAGGCAATCAACGCATCAACTATCCGTAAATCACTATCCCATAGCCGTGTCATCACAATATTATCGCGACGTTTAGCCTCCGGCAAGTCTCCTTTCATGAACAATTGCTTGAGTTCTTCCATTACTTCTTGTTTCAGACCCGGCGCCATGTCAAGGTCATCGCTTGAAACAGATGTAGGAGTTGCCTTTCGTTTGGCTTTCGATTTTGATGCGGAATTCATAGGTATTCCCTATTAGGGTGATTCAGACATGGCATTTTAGCGTTACGCCTCACCCTCTTTATGCGTTACATCGCTGATTTTTCGTAACCGGTTCGTGATTGGGTCAAGCTTATATACGATGTTGAACACCCCTAATCATCTTAACAGTGTTAAGGCTGATATGGTTCTGGAGGCGTAATGGAATGCCAGAAAAAACCGAAATAGCCGATATAGAAATTCACCACCAAATTGATGCTCGGGGTTTGTATTGCCCAATTCCTGTATACAAAACCCGTCAAGCGGTATTAGAAGCAAAACCAAAACAAGTCGTTGAAGTGTTGGCTGATGATCCTGCATCAGAAGAGGACATTACTCGTTGGGCTAAACGGACAGGAAATACTGTTCTCTCTATTGAACATTGCGACGATTATCTGCGATTCCTGATTCAAAAAACAGAAAGGTGAGAAATTATGGCCAAAAAAATATTGTATGTTGTTACAAGTGGCACAGATGAGCCACATCGCCTCTATGCGCCTTTTGTATTAGCAACGACTGCCCGAACTATGGATATTGATGCAACGATCTATTTCATGATTAAGGGCGTCTCAGTGATCAAAAAGGGTGAGGCAGAAAAAATTAAGATGGGTAACTTCCCGCCTCTCAATGAGATTATCAACCAGGCAATTGAAGCTGGTGTCAAACTTGTAGCTTGTGATCAGAGCACTCAATTACTGGGGCTTGATCGTGGGGGCTACGTTGAAGAGTGTGGAGTTGTAGGGTCAGCCACCTTAAACGATTTGGCATTGGAAGCGGATGCAATTTTAACTTTCTAGCGAGTTTCAGGAAAAAAAGGGAGATGTGAACAATGGCAAAACAAGCGAATTTCAATCATAGTGCAGCTGTACCAGTGGATCAACGAGTACTTCAAGCCATGAAGCCTTATTTCCGAGCCTATTATGGGAATCCTTCATCAGTCCATATCGCAGGACAGCAATCCGCTAAAGCAATTGCCAATGCTCGGGTCCAGGTAGGTCGACTTATTGGTGCCGATGCGAAAGATAAAATTATCTTCACGAGTGGATCAACCGAAGCGAATAATCTAGCGTTACAAGGATTTGCCTACCGGAACAGACGAAAAGGCAACCATATTATCATTTCGAAGATGGAACA
>JABXGU010000025.1 GCA_016550415.1 archaeon
GCAAGGATTTTCTCGAGGGTCCGTTTCCCCCACTCGTTAATTGTTCCTCTTTTTTCTTGGGAAGCAAGCATCTCCGTGGTTGGATAGGATCTGAAAGTGCCTGCGATTATTCTGTGGTGAGGTGAAACAGGAATCCGGTCTAACGAAGCGTATCCGGGCGCGCCTGGTTCAAGGGTTAACCCGCATCCTCCATGCATTAATGGACCAACGGTTCCTAAACCTGTTCGGCACCTCACCTCAGCCACATGGGCTATTCTACCAAGCTGATTGTACGTAAGATTGAGACCCAAAGCCTTACTGAGAGCCAGCGCAGTGCCTAGGGCACCAGCGGCACTAGTCCCAAAACCAGCTCCAATAGGAACCTCTACGCGATGCCTTACAGTAACGTGGATTGCTTCGGGAACCTTTTCTAACAATGCTTCAACCACAGTCTTAGTTGTATCAGCTTCCTCCCAGAGCCTCTCATTGATAAAGACGTGAACTTTGTTTTCGTTTGCCTTGGCTAGGCTAACTTCGGTTGAAACTCCTTTGTCGAGGGCAAATCCCCCACCCCGAGCTCCAATCTGCTCTGGATCAGCGATTAGAGTTCCTTCCGCCGTCCTGTCACAGATTTCAAAGAAGCTGGAAATTCCTGCAGGACTGAAGGTTCTGGCCCTATTGAGCACCCTTCTGTCGCCTCTTATTCTTCATTTTGCGGAGCCAAGGAGGGAAAGGCCTTGTAGCAAGCCTTCAATATTGGTGGGCCTAGTGCTATTAGGAAAGGTATCTCTGTTGCGAAGGTCCATATGAACCATATGAGCGAAGTGTATAAAGGAAGCTGGAATCCTCCTCCAACAATGGATGGTAAGATAAATAGTTGGCTATATGCCCATACACCAAATCCGATTATTATACTTCCTATGCCAAGACCAAACATTGATGCTATTACGTAACTTCTCCATTCTTTCCACAACAAGGCTACCGCGATAGTGGTTGCAAAAACTACTATGGAAATGCTAATGAATAAAATAAATGCATTGCTAGTAGAAGTTACTGTACCCACGAGGTCGTTAAAGGCTGTTTGATTTAATGCTCGAGCACTACTACTGGTAACCTGAGGAAATAAAATATATGAAACAAAAGCTAATGAACAAAGTTCGACAATCATGATACCAAGACTCAAAACGGCAACCATCTTTGTCCAATCGATTTTCTTTCTCGTCATATAGCCGATTACATAGAAGCCTGCGAAGTTTGATGTTACTCCAACTGTTATGCTTAGCAGTGGATCATGGTGGATCAACGTATCACTGATAAAGATGCCTATGGCTGCTCCGAAACCACCAACCCATGGTCCGAATAGCACAGCGAAGACAGCTGGAATAACGACAGAGGGCCAGAACCTGACGATACCAATTCCCGGAGCGGTGATTGGAAGAAAGATATAGATTAGGTATCCAACGACAGCATATAGAGCCCCACATATTCCGATTACTACAACATCCAGCGTTTTCATAATTGCTTCTCCTAAATGTTCTTGGTAAGAAGGTGTAGGGGCTTATTTAGCTAGATAACAGTTTCGTATGGATTCTCTGAACACGTACAATGTCTCTAAATTCTTTTAATTTACTTTCTATCCCAGACTTTAGTGAA
>JABXGU010000291.1 GCA_016550415.1 archaeon
AGAATATATGAATTTATTTCAATTTAGTGCAACCTGTTTTCTATTATTAAATTAGCTTTATCTTGGTTATCTTAAGCAAATGATTCCTCACAAAATACTAGTTGATACAGCTATTGGAGTAGTGGCTTTCAGTAGGAGCTACCCTCGTAATTTTCGGAGCTCTACATCCCGAGATAATAGAAGGAAACCCATCGCAATTGGAATAAGAGAAGATACGAAAAGGAAGAACCAAATAAAGTAGAAATTCATCCCATGCCATGGTGCCCAAGCACCATAACAGACACCTAGTGCAGTAAATCCTATGGTTAGAAAGAAGGGTGCTTTGAAATTTGCTGATTTTCCGTAGAGGTAAAAGCTGTAGGCTAGAGTAAATGCTACTGGAATGAGGATGCCATAGGTGAACCCATACATCATGTACTCGATGTTACCAACAACGAGAAGACCATAGCTAAACCAGATATAGCCAACTCCTAGAATCAGTATTGCAGGGATGTAGCGAATCCATTTGTTTTCTGATAGTTGCACGGCAATGCCAAGCCACTGGAATGCGAGGAACCAGATCATTACTTGTCGGAATTCAAAAAAGATTGATGGTATATTCATATCTGCCCATGGTGCACCTAGAGCTTGAAAACACATGGCGATAAAGAGAATTCCATAGACGAAGTAAGACAGTGCCCAGATTATAGTTGCTGTAGCCTTCCGATCAGTCGCCATCCATCGATAAAAAAGGTAAGCTGAAATTCCCCAAAGGAGGAACACTGTAACCATCGATAACCCCAACAACATCACATTAACGTGAAGTAAAGCTACTAGGGGATCCCCCGGTCTCGGTACAAACAATAGACCAAATACACCGACAACTGCTACAATTAACATTATGATGACATAAAGCCAATGTTCTTTGAATTTATCAGAGAATGACATCCCTTTTCACATCATTCTGCTTTTCTTGCTGATTTCCTAGTTTAGAACTCATCAAGCAGATTATCGATGCTTTTCGAAGGAAGAGTAACACTGGAAAACTAATTTTATCTTTTACGAGTTCATCCCTTGGGAATCAGTAGGCTTCAATAAATTCTCTTCCAAGATATTAAAACCTTCTATTAATAGCTGGATACTTGAAATAAGCCAGGATGCACATTCATTTCTGAGCACTTCGATTTGCTATTAGCGCAGCTATTGCACCGGCACCTATGCCGTTATCTATGTTGACAACAGCGAGTCCAAGAGAGCAGGACTGAAGCATAGATATCAAGGCGCCTAACCCTTCTGCACCCAGACCATATCCAGTGGAAACAGGAAGCCCAATAACGGGGATATCAACCAGCCCCGTGACAAGGGAGGGTAAGGCACCTTCCATCCCAGCCACAACAATGAGGACACCTATACCTTGCCCAATCATCTCTTCTAATTCCGGGAAAAGTCGGTGTACACCTGCAACACCTACATCATAGGCAACATGTACTTCGCATCCCATTTGCTCTGCCATCACTTGTGCAGATTCTGCGACTCTTCGATCAGATGTTCCTGCTGCAACAATACCCACTTTCCCTCCCTTTTTAGGAGGTTTATATTTGGGTTGATGAACAACAGCAATTGAACCATCTGCGTACACATCTAGAATCACTTTTGCACTTAGTTTCTTTCTCAGCGCTTGCTCTTGGTCAGAGGATAAATAGCTGAGGATAAGACTTGGTTTTGATTTTATGGCAGCCTGAACGATTTTTAAAAGGTCGTCCACTGACTTGTGTCGTGCCAACACGACCTCAGGGATGCCTTTTCTTGTTTCACGATGGACATCTAATTTTGCCAAGTGTGCTATTTCAACGATATTGAAAAGGCGTAGTTTCTTCTCAGCTTCTTCTAATGTACACTCGCCTTTGATCAATTGCTTGAGTATATCCCGAAGTTCAGACATATCTTTCACCATCTTTCACTAGAAAGAGCAACCATATTAAAGGTGAATGTTGGTTCACAAAAAGTGAGAGATTATATCATGTCCACTTCAAGGATACTTGTCATCGACGCACAAATGGCAGGCGTTGCAGGTGACATGTTTGTAGCTGCCCTCATTGATTTAGGTGCAAAAGCAGATGTCGTTGTTGGTGCAATGGAAGCCACTAGCCAATACATACCCAATTGCAAAAGTATACGCGTAACACCAAAACCAGTTCAACGCAGCCACGTAGGCGGCCTCTACCTTGATATCGAAATAAAAGAGTCATATCACACACGTAAAGGCGAAATACTCATCGAAGCTGTAAAAACAGCGACAAAGGAACTCAGACTATCATCTTCTGCTTCAAAATATGCTCAACGCGCCATACAAACTCTTGTTGAATCAGAGGCAAAAGTACACAGACATTCAGTTAAGGAAGTGCATTTACATGCGGCAGGTTCTGCTGATACAGTAATAGATATCATTGGAGCAGCAACAGCACTAGACCAACTCGATCTTGCAGACCAAAATGAAACTTCCTATTATGTACTGCCCATAGCCGTTGGAGGAGGAACTTTTCCTAGTAGTCATGGTCAGCTTGCAGCTCCAGGTCCTGCAGTGACAGAAATTCTCACAAAAACCAAATTACTCTTCAAAGGTGGTCCACTTAAAAAAGAGCTGGCAACACCCACAGGAGTTAGTCTAATTGCAGCACTTACTCCAACATCGACTCCGACATATCCAGCTCTTCGCCCTAAAAAAATCGGATATGGCGCTGGAACAATGGATTTACCAAATGTGCCAAATCTTCTTCGTCTTGTATTGGGGACACCGCTTACCCAACAACAATCCAGTTAATAATTCAAAAAAGAAGTGAAAATAACAGTAGGTTGGAGAGAACAATCATATCAAAAGGAAATCTTGATACAACAATGGAAAAGAA
>JABXGU010000292.1 GCA_016550415.1 archaeon
GTTTTTCTAGAAGGGCTTTCTCAGCAGAAAGATCAACATCATCACGATCACTTTTCGGAGCTTGCTTGAGTTTGTGTTTCCCTTCAATCTCACGCCTCAATTCCTCAGCCATTTTATCTTCTTCGCCCACACATTTCACCTCATTGGGTTTTTTACTAGCCATCAGTCTACGAGCAAGTACTCTATATTTGATAGCGCCCCTTTGTGAAGCAGGAATCCAGTTCATTCCTCTTCTTCAACAATACGCCCAGTTTTTTCTTCAGCTTTGGGAATAGTACTATAGCTTACTCGTGGACTCTGAAGTAATCGTTCGGGAATCGCTGATACTTTTTCGTCGATAACTAATTCGTATCCTACACCTACACGTTCACCTGTTCTTAAGAGGAAACCACTTCGTGCAATAGTGTCTGCTTGGCGCAATGCAGTGCGACGCTCAATCAGACCAGTTCCTCTAGGGAGAAATATTGTAACCTTCTTGGTAGATTTATCAAGTTCACAGCGGATGCCAGAGGCACTCTTATCTGCTTCACTATAGGTGCCATTTTCAAATTTGAGCATAATCATTGATATTCACCTTCTGAGAGAGGCTGCTCTACGTGGTCATCCCCCGTAGTTCACCGCCAACTCTACCTTTCATTATAGAAAGCTATTATAATGTTTAATAAGGTTTTGTGAATTTGGGCTGAAGCTAGGCGTGATTGTAGTTATCTTATTTTTTAGATTGACAAGTAGGTACGGAGAAGGAATGGACATGTCGAATTTGTGTTTTTGGCCTAGTAGTGCTCATAGATTTTGAATAGCACGACCAAAACAATGACAGTTAATGCGATTAGACTTACTGCAAGCAAACCAAGTACAGGATCAAGTGCAGGAATTGTACCCTGAATCATATAGGCATATGTAGAAGAGACTCGGAGATTTCCATAGACATCGGTTGCTTCAATGTAGAATAGAATCGACTGAAATTGAAAGATTGCGAAAGCCCCAGGATATGCAGGAATTATTGCACTATACAAGTTGCCAGAGACATGTGTCATCAATACCGATACATAGGATAGCCCATCAAAGCTATAATAGAGAGTAACCGTATCGACCGCAGTTCCATCCGTGATATTTACATAAATCGTCACGACATCATTATCGGTGGGGAGTAATGGAAGATAACTGATGTACGCTATTAGGGGAGGAGTATCAGCAACTGTGTAATTGAAAAGTGAGGAATTGAGCCACGCGTTCTGCGTATCATTGACATACAACCGATAGAAAACAACAAATCGTTCAGGAAAAATAGGAATTGTTGCTGTGTAATTTGCAGCCTTGACCCACCATTGCCCCTTCATGGTAACATTTACCCAATTAGTTCCATTGTAATAACTTAGAATAACATAAGTGATTCCCGCATCATCTGTGACCTCACACTTGATAGTAACTTTGTCCTCATCGGTTGGAGGATCAGGATCTATGAAACTTCTCGTTGCATTTGGCGGATCCCTATCGATGATGAAGGATCTAGAGAAGGCGCTTGTTCCGTTGATAGCGGGACGATTTGGTGTAGCTGGTGCATTGAAGATACCTGCAACATAGTATGTTTCGCCAATGATTATTTCGCCAGTTTCAATGTATTCGCTGATGTTCAAATTGTATTTGTACCAAAACTCTCCTGTAGCATTCCATTCGAGTGAGCCATTGAAAGCAGCATTTCCTCCGACAATGACGATGGAAAAATTGGTAAGTGTGAAGTTGGCGTCTAAAAGATAGCCGTGAATTGAATCCCATACAGATTCGATTGTAATATTGAGTAACTGAATATAACGTCCAACATAGAATATTATTGGTTTAGAGATCAGGAGATATGGACCTAGATAGGTGAATGTAGTTTCTGAGGTTGGCGACCATCCGTTATGAAAAGGAGCTGTAAAATTAAATTCAGCAAAGACTCGAATATAATACTCAACATTAGGCGTTAATTTTGAAGAAACATTTAGCTCATCAACCTCCCAGCGGTGAAATGTAAAATTATAGGTGAGGAAGTTATAGAACTGATGGGTTATCGATTCATTTTCATAAAAAACTATAATATTTTGGCTAACAGCAGTTAGATTTCCCCAGATGCTACTTGAGATATAAGCAACATAGACGTCGATTGTCTGGGATGTGTCTCCGATATAAGTGAAGGTTGGCCCATCAACGGAGAGGTAGTGCCTATAGTGGATATAGTTATACCCAGTAACTGTGTTGATTCCTTTATCGGTTGTGACATTCCAACCTGCAGTAGTATTGGCAAAATAGCATACTACATAATAATCAGTGGGTCCAGAATGGTTTAGATTATAGAGGAGACTGTAATTGAGAGCAACCCACATGGAGCCATTATATTGTAGATCGTCCCGGAACGCTTCGGTATTATTCGATACAAATTTTACAATAAATGAATGATTTGTCAGGTCTCCTGTTCCGCAGTCACCAATATCTGTTGCGTTAACACGTTCAACTATTACATCAAGTAGAGAAGAGTTTCCAATTCCTGTGATAGGGCTAAAAGGCTGGTACTTGAGAATTGGATCAGTGGCATTTCCGTATACCTGCGGAGGTGGTACAGAACCTGATGCAACCACTAGGGGTATTGAGGGATTAAAGTTGTAGAGTGGTTGTACCATCGATACAGCAACTAGAAGGATGAGTAGGGATAAAGAGAGAGTACGACCGCGCACAGTCTGTCACCATTAATGGGTTAAGAGGTTCGTAGCCGGTGTGAATGCTAAAAAGGTTGCGGTAAGAGATACCATATATTTCGATTGGATAAGATGATTCTTTTTCGCAAATATTTCCAACTGGGCACTTGGCCTGAATACTAGTAGAAATAGAAAAAAACAAAGAATTAGATAAGAACACGTTCGACTTCAACATGCCGATCAGTAAGCCCCAGTGCTGTAGTAGGAAGTTTGCCTCCGCCGTAGAGTTCAGCTTGTGGTTCGCCACGATAGAGTGCATCGACTAAGCGACCAAGAGCGTCTGCCTTCATTATGCCAGATCCACTTGCACCATTAACAACAATGACACCAGAGTGTTGATACACATAGGGTATAGCATCGTAGGAGTAGCAGTAGCTTCCAGCCCAACTGTTAGTTGGTCTCACGTTTTTGAAAGCAGGGAAGTATTTGGAAAGAACTGGATACATGCTTTTTTCGTAGTAGGTTTTTTCAGCATTGTAGTCTTCTTCTTCCATTGCATATTTGTATGCACGTCCAACTTTATCAGCGCATCCAATCCAGAAGCTCTTTTCCTCCGGAACGCCACGGACATAGACTCCTCCAGAGGGAAGGATTGTGAATGGAATGAAGCCTTCCTTGCTGAAGCCCTTGGTAAAGAGAAGATTTTCCAATTGTGGATTATCACTGGTAGCAACGATGAAGAGTTGCCGTTTCTTGGCTTTAACATAACTTGGGATTCCAACAGGGTCCAGCAACTTATTGGTCCATGGACCAGTAGCTAAAACGATAGTATCTGCATGAATATCGCCTTGGGTTGTCCTAATTCCAGTTATTCGCTTGTCTTGCCAGACATAGGGTTCGCCGGGTAAACCAAGAGGTGGTTGAGCCTCTAGTTTGAGATTTGTAACAGATAGGTTGAAACGAGGTTTTACTTTTGAGAGTTTGATAAATTCCTTTTTATAGAATTGAACAAGGAGACTGGGGTCGAGAACACCACATTCTGACCCGAAAAGAGCATAGTCAATGTTTTTCAAATGCATCAATTCAGCTTCTTCATCATTACCAAACTCTGTGACAAGCCCGGGAATAAGTTTCTGCAATTCAGCGCGTTCAAGGGTTCGGAAGGGAATATCACTTTTCTCCATTCGTTCCATCCAAGTCTGCACAGAAGGCTCTTTGTACTGAGATCCACTTAGAAGCCACAGATAGCCGCAAAAATGTAGGGTGAGATTATACTTCAAGTCTTCTTGGATATGCTTGAAAAATGCGATGCTAGTATCAGTAAGAAGCTGATTAGTTGAAGAGGAGAACATGTTGCGAACAGCGGCAGCAGACATTGCTGTGTTCGCTTGTCCCGCATCAGGTTGACTATCTACGAGGAGTATTGTTTTTTCTGGATTATTCTTTTGAAGATAATAGGCCGAGGTTACGCCGAGAATTCCCGCACCCACTATGATGATGTCAAATTTTTCAGTCATCAGCTAGAACCTTCAGTACAAGATAATCGTTCTCTTGGAACAGGAGAGCCTGCTCCTTTTTTTCTTTTTGGAAATTTGGTAATGGAATAGAAATAATGGTGATAGCCCAACTAGGAATAACCTTTTGGGCAGAAGCAAGTATGGATGGTTCACTGCCAATACAAATCATACTACTAAGTGGTGTTATGATTGTTTACAGATCTGGTAGCAGCTAATCCCTTACTTGGTTGCTTTCTTATTTTACTTCCAATTATCATTGCCTTCTACTTATTGGCAGGAAGACGATGGTCTGCTGATAGAACTGGTGCAGTTGCATTCGCCATAGGATTAATCATCGCAGTCTTCTGCTTTGGAACCAATCCAATAATAGCATTACTAGCTAGTGTAGCAGGAATCATCGCATCATTTCCCATTTCTCTGATGGTTGTCACATCGATTTTGATGATAACCTATATGGTAAAATCAGGATCGCTTCCGCGAATCACGGCTTCTTTTAAAACTCTTGGCTCAGGTAATAAGCCTCTGCAAATCATGTTAATCAATGTGGGACTTGGGCTATTTCTAGTGGGACTGGGAGCAACGCCTGTGAGTATGCTCCCCCCTGTTATGCTAGCTATGGGATACTCACCACTAGTAGCAGTCGCCCTACCAGCCATAGGTTATGACCCACTCACTACGTATGCACTACTTGGTATACCTGCATTAGTATTTGCTGACACCGTGGGCTTAGTAGACTCAACCTACTGGAGTACAAATTATCCAGGTGCTGAACCATTCTACATGTCTGGGCATATATTCTCAATTTTCATGCCAGTGGTTGCTACAGGCATTGCTTTTGCGATGCTCTGGATTGCAGGAGGACGAAAACTCCTATTCAATCGAGAAGCCTTTGTACTCGCTATAATAACTGGAATAACTGCAGGCGGTATATGCATTCTATGTAATCTACCCTGGATTGGACTTACTCCCCTAACCAATGTTTTTGCTGGTGCTGCAGTAATTGCAGTAATGCTGGGATATGCGAAGTTTCGAGGGCTTCCCATTGTTGATCGTAACATGCTCACAGAAAAGGATCAACCTATCATACAATCAATGAGTTTTTTGCGCTCAATGACCCCATGGATTATCCTCATAATCTTCTGCTTTGCCACCAACATTATTCCCCCCATATACGATTTGCTATTTCGTCAACTGACCTTTCCAATAATTATTGGACCGATCCAAATTAAAACCAGGATTCTTTGGAATGCATACTTTTGGGTTCTAGTAGCCACACTTCTTGCCATTCCATTCCTTCCTCACTCGCGTCCAATCCTAAATGATACACTCCGCATATGGGCTCGTCGGGCTTGGCGACCATTCATTTCAGCTGCAATCTTCTTCGCCCTTGCCTACATTATCATTTATTCTGGCAGCATACTTGCGGTGGATGGTTCATGGATTCTAGCGTCCGACCCAGCTCATCTTCACCCAGAATGGAACATGGTATACGTGCTAGCACATGTCACATCGGGCGCATTTGGACCGTTATATCCTCTAACCGCAGCGTTTCTTGGACTCTTAGGTGGCTTCGTCAGTGGCAGTGAAACCTCTGCAATTACAATGTTTCAGCCTTATCACCAGCTCACCTCAGAACTCATCGGGGCTAATCCGCTTGTAGTTGGTGCAAGCAGTGGAATTGGTGGTGGACTCGCTAGCGTTCTCTCACCCGCTAAACTGCAAAACGCTGCTGCGGTCATTGACCAACAAGGTATTGAAGGACATGTGCTTCGCTTTGCTGTTCCCATCGCCCTAGCTGTAACCATTGCTGTAGCACTATTAGCATTCTTCTGGGCTTTTCTTATCCCGTAAGCTACCTCATTAACAAGATAAGTCCCTAGGTAGGAAGCATATATGGAAAGAGAGTTTGCAAATAAAGGCTGATTATTATAAAGACTATTCCAGCAATGGCAAAGGCAAAACCAGCGAGAGTGCTTTCCTTCCTGCTCGTATATTCGCGCTCAGCTCGAGCTACTTCACGGACGGATCGCATCAAATGCAAACCAGCTCGCTTCTCCCAAATACCAGCACCCATTGCACCTCCTCCAAGAATAAGAAGTATACCATCAACAAATAGCCATAATGCGAATGATGGGAGTGGCTGGGGTGAAAACGTACTGAGAATGAAAGAAATGACAGCCAAGATAATGGAGAAAATCAACACCCGTGATAAGATGTACCAGAGAAGACTTGCCAAATCCCCAACTACCAATTGTATCTAAAAAGACTAACAATTTAATTTTACCTATTCAAAGTAGTATAGTAGGCTCGGAAATTCAAAAAGAATTTAAAAGAATTTTTGACTTCAAGAATCAAAAGGTGACTGGATAATGAATCGTGTTAAGGTTGAGGGAAAAAAAAGGAACCACAGTGTAGTCATGTATACAATTTCAACTTGTGGTTGGTGTAGAATGACCAAGCAATTCATGAAAGACAATGGTGTCGAACATGAATACATCGATGTGGACTTGTGCAATGATAAAGACCAAGAGGAAATCTATCAGGATATCAAACGCAGAGGAGGCCGCCCTAGCTTCCCAACAATCATCATAGATGATAAGATACTAATTACAGGTTTTCGGAAAGAGGATATTAGGGAGGCACTGGGATTATGACAACATTAGAGAAAGTTCAACGCCGCGCAGAGACTGACGCAAAGACTCATGGGTACTACTTGAATCCTGACCCAGACTTCCGTCACAATCTCTTGATGGGGCTAAAAGAAAACGAGGAAAGATATGGCTACCCCTCCTGTCCCTGTAGACTAGCAACTGGTCACTTTGAGATAGATCGAGACATCATATGTCCCTGCGATTATCGTGACCCTGACATTGAGGAATTCGGTTTCTGCTATTGCGCGCTTTATATTAGAAAAGATGTGTTTGAAGACAAACTGAGTATACAGCCAATTCCTGAAAGAAGACCACTAGCTAAGCAGGAGAGAGCCTATTCTAGAAATCATAAAACAACAGAAAAGACAACCAGCATTACTCCAAAAACTAAGACTTCTAAATCAGAGACTGGTTTGAAGCTATGGTATTGCCGTCAATGTGGCTATGTCTGTTTTCGTGAGGAACCTCCTCTTGTCTGCCCAATTTGCAAAGCTAAACAGGAAATGTTCAGCGAAATCTCATTCTGAACCAACATCTTTACTCGCAGGCAATTGAATGAAATGGTTTAAGCTCTCTGAAATTAATAAAAAATTGGAATCCACTATAAACTAGACACTTGCCTCTACACTTTATCGACAAGGACACTGAGTCCAATACAATGAAAGTTAGCAGGGCTAGTAGACTGAACATCCTATTTGCCGATTGCCTTGAAGATTAAAGGCACTAGGAAGGCGCCAGCGAAGCCAACAATGATGTATTTGATGAATCGGAAGACGAAAATTTCATTGATTACTAGGAGTTCAAAGACGAAGCTGAAAGCATAGTAGAGGACGATTGCAATGATTAGACCCAAAATTGCACGAATAATCTTAGTATTTCGTGGAACATCGGTTTCAAAGTTGATATAATGAGCTTCAAGAGTCGCACCTACACCAAAGCCAAAGACCACACCCATGGAAACTGCGATATTCTCTGTGGGGAAATATGGAACCACCAAGTATGCAGCAGAAAAGATGGCGAAGAAGATGAGAGCCATAATAGGCAGTAGCCAGTCTTGTAGGACTTGAGACATTTTCTCCCAACGCTCTAGGAAGAAAGGCACTAGGAAAAAGGCCATCGTGACTATGATGATACCGATGAGGATGCCTCCGACAACATCACCAAGCCAATGCATCCCAAGCCCCATACGGGCAAGGGCTGTAATTATGACGAAGAAGATGCCAGCTAGCCAGACCCACCAGCGACGAAGCTTGACGGATGCCCAGCCCCAAAAGGTCGCTGATGTTTGCGCTGCACCACTTGGAAAGCCATAGGAAGTGTCTAGCTTGTAATCACCTTCTCTATATGTTGTGGGGGGACGCTCCATGTGGAACGCATATTTGAGTAGGATATTGAAGAACATGGAGAACATGAGAAGGTTTACAGCGATTTTGCCTTCTCGCTTATTGATGCACCAATAGATGATTCCTAGTAATCCAACGTAGACAATGTCTGAACTTAGCATGTCCAAAAGAACCCATACATCGTAGGCAAAAAGCGCCTGCAATATTTGTATGATTAGAGGATCAAAGAACACCATATACAAGCACCTTATTTTTGGTACTAGGGAATTCTGTATCAGTAGTTATTATGTTCAACCCTAAAAGTAGATAGGAAATCTTGGGAATTAAGGAAATGCAGAGGAGAATCATGCAATCTTGAAAAGGGGATGATTCGGACCAATCTTCTGGTTTTCTTCAAATGCTACTTGACCCCAAGCAGCATCAACCATCGCCACCATGGGAAATACAGCTTCAGCATGCTCTATTGGACCATACAGGACAAAGTCAGCCCCCGAAGTTGCTGCAAGAACTGCAGATGAAACAACACCTGCCTCTCGTAGCCCTCCCCGGAATTTTGTGGTTAGACCACGCCATGTTTCCACTGCATTATGTGCACCGCAACCACACACTAAACCAAACTGGTCCTTCAGCTCATAGATTGCACGGCATGCCATTCCTAAACTGGGAATGTCAAGAACGCAAGTATCAATGAGCGGTTTCGAAATACCGGACTGTTGAGCTATTTGAAGTAGTCCAGTTCCTTCTTTTTTCGTGATTGCACTAATGCGTCCCTTTGTAGTGGATAGTTGCTTATCGAATGCTAGAAGAACTACTTGTTCTAGCTTCACTTCTTGGATCGCTGCTAACTCCTCAGGTCGATATGATGGCATTAAAGAATTGTAGACAACCCTTTCAAGTAGGCCAATTTCAGCTGAATAACGAATAGCTTCGATTCGTGTTGTAGCAGAAGCAGAATCTACTAGAAAAGGTGCTTCTGTTGCTTCAGCGACAAAGTCTATGTAACGTTTCATTGCTTCTGGCGTGTCACCGACCACGTCGAGCATGCAAGGGTTTCCGGTTTTCTGTGCAATCTGGTCTTGTAATGAAATGAGTTCTCGTACACGGTTGGATTTGATCTGCCCTGTTTTCGAATTAGTGACAACCTTGTGGCCTTTATAGAAAAGGCTACCAATGAGTACAGTTGGTGTGATGCCTAATTGACCGCCTACATGAATACTGGCTATATCGAAGGAGTTTTGTGAAACAGCAAAGCGTTGCATCTTAATTCACCAATGGAACTTTGAATGATAGGTTCTTGTGTTTCTTCCATTAAAATAGCATATAGTGTAATTTGAATATTAGCCAGCAGAGATATTTAGGATAACTTGCTTCAAAATAAAAACTGTAAAGTACGTGATTTAGAAAAAAACAAGAAGATTAATTAATTACTAAAATACGGAAAATGGAAGTGCCACCTATAATGCCAAGAAATTCTGATATTCCAAGCCTCATGAATGAACTTGTCGAAGCATTACTCGAATTCGACGTAGAGCGAATGAAGAAGCTCGCTTCAACTGCTTTGGACGAGAAGATTTCACCCATTACTATTATTGAAGAGGGAATTGCACGAGGTTTGCGAGAGATTGGACGGAAATACGAGGAAGGAGAACTTTTTGTCACGCACCTGGTGGCAGCTGCTGAAGTAGCGCATGTTACCATTGACGAGATAATAAAACCTGCTATGACAAAGCTGACCGCAACAGATGGTGCAACAGAGAAAAGCCATGTCGTTCGACCAAAAATCATCATTGCAACGGTGGAAGGGGATATCCATGATATTGGCAAGAATATTGTAGGCGCGATGCTCTTCGCTGCAGGTTTTGATGTGATTGATTTGGGGAGAGATGTCCCAGCGGAAAACATAGTAGAAGCTGTTCAACAGCATAAACCAGCGCTTCTTGGTCTTTCTAGCTTACTAAGCACAACAATGGTGAAGATGCCCGTTGTGATCAAGGCACTTGAGAAGAAGGGGCTACGCAAGTCAGTAAAGGTTATGGTTGGCGGTGGTCCTGTGACTGCCCAATGGGCCAAGAATATTGGTGCAGATGGTTATGGCGCCAATGCTGCGGAGGCAGTAGCACTGGCAAAGCGACTACTAGTATCTTGAAAAAAAGATGATGGTGGGGCCACTGGGATTTGAACCCAGAACCTATCCCCAGCATCCGAATATCGGAATGCTTACGGGTGTCTCTGGCTGCTCCAGAACATCGTCATCCCGAAACCGGTCAGCTATTTAGCTCTGGAAGCTACTTCTGGAGCCCGTTGCCATACCTGATTAGGCCATGACCCCACAGCTCAGGTGGTATGGACTGCCCCACTATTGTTTAAAGCTTTTTGCAGATGGCAAAGGTACTTTTGACATCGATACATAACATTACCTTACTCTATCGTATCAGTGCATTGAATGGTTCTGGTCTACAATACTATCATTTAAATACGAGAACTAGTGTCTGCTCGTTTGGTCGTGAAGAATGGCAGGCGATTATTTTTGGCTACAAGATTAATCTGATTCTTTCTTATCTATCAGTCAGCCCTCCTGCCATGAAACCTTCTTTTCGAAAAATATATCTCCAAGGCTATTATGGAGACATCAGAGAAGACCACATTTTAAAAAAGTGAGGATATGTGACTCATCATGCCACATGAAGAAAAAGAATTCATCGTAACACCATGGGAAGTAAAGGGCGAAGTAGATTATGAAAAGCTCGTCAAACAATTCGGTACAGATCTGATTGATGAAAAATTACTTAATCGGTTCAAGAAAAATGTAGGTGAGATTCATTATCTATTACGCCGTGGTATCTACTTCTCACAACGCGACATGAATTGGGTATTTGATGAATACGAAAAAGGCAACCCATTCTATCTCTATAATGGAAGGGGACCCTCAGGTCATACTCACATAGGACATCTCACCCAGTTCATCTTCACCAAGTGGATGCAAGACAAATTCGGTTGCCCGTTCTATTTCCAATTAACAGATGATGAAAAATTCCTCTTCAAGCCCGAATTGGAATTAGAAAAGACTCAATACTATGCACGGGAAAATGCACTGGACCTAATTGCAACAGGATTCGACCCCAAGAAGACCCATATCATCATTGATTCATTACATGCACGGACCATTTACCCTCTAGCGATTCAAGTAGCAAAGCGAATAACTTACTCCACAGCAAAAGCCGTCTTTGGCTTCACCAATTCAGATAACATCGGGCAGATCTTCTTCACAAGTTTCCAAGCGGTTCCAGCATTTCTCCATTCAGTTCTTGTGGGTCACAATGTTCCTTGTGTAATTCCTCTAGCTATCGACCAAGATGCTCATTTTCGAGCTGCCCGTGATGTTCTGCCAAAGCTTGGTTATTACAAACCAGGTATTCTTCATTCCATATTCTTACCAGGTCTTCAACAAGGCGGAAAGATGTCAGCATCTGACCCGGAATCTGCTTTGTTCACAGTTGATCCTCCAAAGGTTATTCGGAAGAAGATTCAGAATGCCTTCACTGGAGGACGCGGAAATGCCGCTGATCAACGAAAACTTGGTGGGCAACCAGAAGTGTGCTCAGTCTTTCTTAATTACAAACTCGTCTTCATGCCTGAAGATGAAAAGCTTCAGGAAATCGAGCGACGATGCCGGAGTGGAGAAATGCTCTGTGGCGAATGCAAAGGCATCCTAATTGACCTCGCAACCAAGTACTTAACCAAGCATCAAGAAAGGCGTGAAAAAGCCAGAGACAAGTTGGATGACTTTCTTTTCAAAGAAAAATAGATACGAGAAAACCCATCGAACAATTTCTTTCTAAAAATTGATGAGACTTGGTAACATGTTATAACTTATTTATCAGGTCATAGTGTGTATCTCAAAGTTAGAAAGTATCCTTGGTGTCAACAGTGACGAATCGTATCAAAGCAGAAAGAGTGGCACCCTCAGACATGGCACAGATCCGTAATGTGAAGGGTGAGGATAGTATTCGTGAGAGTTGTAGCGATTATTTGACTGATGAAGCGCGTTATGGCGATGGACATTGTGATAGGCTCTATTATGCGAGAACTGAGGCAGATGTTGTTTCAATAGTCAAATGGGCGAATGAGACCAAAACGCCTCTGACAATTTCTGCTGGCCGAACCGGACTTACAGGTGGTGCAGTTCCTCTTGGTGGAACCCTTCTAACACTGGAACAAATGAATGCCATACTAGGCTTGGGTTTCGATGAAAAAGAAAAAACATGGTATATTCGTGCTGAACCAGGAGTCACCTTGGAAACTCTGAATACATGCATCCGAAAGAAGCAACTTAGCAGCCTCCAAGGCAAGGGAAGCGCTGAGGAACAGAAAGCCCTCACTAAATTTCTAGAAGACCAGACAACTTACTTCTTTCCTCCTGATCCAACTGAGATGACAGCCCATCTTGGAGGAGCTGTTGCTGCCAATGCTTCAGGGGCGCGTTCATTCCATTATGGTGCAATTCGAAACTGGATTCGCCGATTGAGAATAGTCCTAGCCAATGGTGATGTACTTGATATACGCCGAGGAAGTGTAATCGCAAATAAAGGGCTATTTATCATCGAGCTCACTGATGGCACTACCAAGGAAATTCGAGTTCCCAAATACACAATGCCAGCCACGAAAAATGCTTCAGGACTCTTTGCAAAAGCTGACATGGACTTTATCGACCTTTTCATCGGATCAGAAGGTATTCTTGGCGTGATTACTGAGGTAGAGATTAAACTCCATAAATATCCTGAAAGTTCCCTCACAGTATTTGCATTCTTTCCATCAGAGGAAGCAGCTGTCGCCTTCGTAAAGGACATACGAAGAGAAGGAAGCCCCGTCAATCCAACATTGGTTGAATACTTTGATTCAAATGCAGTAAAAATGCTATGCGATGCAAAAACAAAAGGAACAGGTGGAGTTACAATTCCTCCACAGGTGGAAACCTGCCAAGCAATCATCTTCTTCGAAGTGCCCTTTGCAGCAACAGAGATGGAACAAACCTTCACTTCTGTCCAAGAGCTACTTAACAAGCACAACCTTGGAATGGAGGATACCTGGGCAGGAATTGATCCTGCTGACCTTGAACGGATGAAAGCTGTACGCCACCTCATACCTGAAACAGTGAACAGTCTCATTGCTAAACGTAAACAAGAACACCCTGCTGTCCATAAGATGGGTACTGATATGGCAGTTCCTGATGAACATCTTGAAACAATTCTTGCCTATTACAAGAAACTCCTCGATGAAGCCAACATGGAATACATCATGTTTGGACACATCGGCGACAATCACATCCACATCAACATTCTACCTCGTACAGATGAAGAGGTTTCCAAAGGCATGGCAATCTACCAGCACTTTGCCCGCAAAGCGGTTGAGCTCGGAGGCACAGTTAGTGCTGAACATGGCATTGGAAAACTAAAACGTCCCTTCCTTCGCGTCATGTATGGAGATGAAGGACTCGCCCAAATGGCAAGAGTGAAAGAAAGCCTTGACCCTCAATGGATTCTTAACCCAGGAAACATGATTCCCCGACCTGGAGAAAACCTAGAAAGCCTTGACGCTGATTAATCGAAACAATCAGTAGGTCAGGTAATAATATATTATTGGCTAGCTAGAATTAGGAGATATGAGCTCGCAGGATAATTTCACTCTGGCAGCATTTCAGCTTCAACCTTCCAAGACCATCTCAACAACTATTACAGCTATCAACACACTCACCGTCTCCCTTACATCTCAGGACATCATCCCCAACTGCATTGTCCTTCCTGAATACATCTTTGGAACCTTGCGAGACTGGAAGGATAAGGAGAAGGAACGCGAAGAAAAGTCCAATAAGATTATCAATGCAATGTCTGAGCTCTGCAAGCAGCATCATGTTGCCATGGTGGCAGGGTCAATCCCACATAAAACACTGGCAGATCAATGGCGTAATCGCAGCTACATTTTCTCTGCAGATGGTAATCTGGTTGGTAGCTATGATAAACAACGACCATTCCGATCAGAAAAATTCATGGGACTAGAACCAGGAAACCATACGCCCATATTCGAATTCTCGAAATTACGCCTAAGCGTTTTGATTTGCGCTGACCTATGGCTGCCAGAGATTATCTATGCAATTAGAGGAAAGATTGATTTCATTGCTGTTCCCACTATGACCACGGTTCTTAACAAGAATCAGATTGCTTATGGTCGATGGAATTGGCATTCTCTTGTAGCGGTGCGAGCTAAGGAATATGCGGTACCCATTGTCAGCGCCGATCATGCGCCATGGGAATATGTGCCGGGAGTATATACCTGTGGTGCATCCTGTATTGCTGATTCGTCTTATCGATTCAGTGACGAGGAAGGACCATATACACAAGCATTGAAGGTCCCACAGCAAAAACCTCAAACTGCAGTAGTGAGCACTATTTCAAGGAAAGCAGTTAGAGCATATCAAGGTTATAGAAAAGACGTTGGGCTCCTTGAATAGGAAGAACTAGGTTGGCCAAGGAAAAAAGGGGTAGGAGCGGGAGGGATACTCCCGTCCATTTTATCTGTTTTTTGAGTGCTATTTTGATTTCCTACGACGAAGAAGGCAGATGCTGACGAGGATGATTATTATGATGACTGCAATGGCAATGATTAGCAAGTTATCGAGGATGAAGTCGATGATTATGTCAATGATGCTGCCAGCCACAGTGAAGGTTGTAGATGCACTGCTTTGAGTTGCAGATACGTCACTGTCAGAGAAAGTGCACCGAACATAGTATGTTCCTCCTGGCAAAGCAGAGATGTCAACATCGAGTTTCTGCCATTCGCTGCCTGTCCATAATAGGTCACCAGTGATGCTGGTAGCGGTATCAGTTGCAGCATTGTATATAGTGTAGCTGTGGATGATAGCTTCTGTATTGTCGAGGGAATCATGTGCTGTGTAACTACAAACTGCAATGACTGATGTAATATCAAGAAGTCGTGATGTTGCATCTAGACTGATACTTGGTGTGCTGATTGTGATATGGTGTTCTATAGTAATGGTAGTAGCAGAGTCAACCCATCCAATGCCATCTGAATCAGCGAAGTAGCAGCGAATCCCGTAGGTACCTTCAGGTAATCCCTTACAGAGGATATTGGCTGCACGCCACGTGCTAGACCCGCTATTCCAAGAGAGTTGACCACTGGAGGCATTTGTTCCGCTACGATAGAAAGTATAGGTGTGCTTAGTGGCTGAAATGTCATTTAGGTAGCCATGAATTGGGCAATTGGCAGTAATTGTAGTGATATTAAGGAGAAATGTACTCGAATTATAGGAGATTGTGGGTGCACTAACAGAAACCCAGTAAGCAACAGGTATGGTGGTTACATAGGAGCCGAAATTGTGCTTGGTGATAGTCACATCCACTAGGCTCATTGCAGCCGCTGTTATATTGAAGACGGCATATCCTGATGTGTTAGTCGTTGCCACCTGGTAGTAGGAACCTGCCTTGTCCCAAAGACACACTGTGGCTCCTGCGACTGGAGAACTACCATTCATTACGAGGAATGTAGCATTTTGGTTGTGAGGTACTCCTAAGGGATGTGTAACTGTAAATGTACCAGGATTCGTTGTGTAGATGTCAACTTCAGGGTCGCCGAACAGAGCGTAGGTAAGCAGGTTCTTGCGATGGTACGTCTGCCAATCAGATTGTGTATGAGAACCAGAGTAAGCAGTAATGTAATTTGCTTTGCTATCATATAGGGTTTGACCGGGTCGGTAATTGCTGGTTCCTGTGAAGAAGAGTTGCCAGAAGGCATAGCTCATGTATCGGTTCAAGCCCCAAGCGATTGAATTTGCCATGGGACCAAGATAATACCAGCTTATGCGCATGGCACCAATGTATCCAATGGATTGACTACTTAGGAATGCTGCCGCCAAACTAAGTGTGGAAAAATCGTATGCACCTGTCAAGCAGGAATCCGCGTATATTAGGGAGGGAATGGTTGCTGTTGAAGAAGTTGCCTGATTTGTGTTGATCATATTGTCCCATTTTGCGTATGGCCATTCGAACCAGTATATCAATGGAAAAGGCGTAAACCCACAGTCTGTGCCAGCAACGATTTCAAGGTTTGAGTAGGATTCGCCTGTAGTATAGCTGAGTTCGCCAACATCAAGTGCGCTGATGTTCATGCCCCCGCCCAGGTAGGATTCTACCATTAGGGGATACCAGTCGATGAAGCCACTGGTATTATCAGCATGATACTTTCTTATTCCACCCCATCTGTTACCTGCAACGATGGAAGTTTTATCTGCTCCAACTGTTGCATGAAGATTGTTTTCATCAATATAGCCAACTACCAAACTTCGAACCCGACCTGCATTGCCACCTGCAGCAGTAACTGTCTGTTTTGTTCCAGCATCTGTACCTCCAGCGAATCCACTGAATCCAAGAGCTATGCACCCAGATTCGTACATGTATATCGCGCCATCACCTAGTCCAATAACCACCTTATTGTAGCCATCATTACCTGCATCGCCAGTATCCAAACCGTAAATAAAGTCACCAACATTCGTGTCAACAGTCGAGCGGACCCATGGACCCGGAGCAACATAAGAGAGCATATAGCAGTCACCGTCTCGACCACCAGCACCCATATATCCGGTTCCACAAGTGACCTCTCCAAGCCCATCATCGTTGGGATCACCCACATCTATCGAGTAGACGGCCTGACCATGATTCCAAATATTCTTTACCCATTGAACTATTGGGGGACCACCAGAAACTGTCGCTATAAAGGTCATTCCACTCCGGTGACCCCATGCGATATCTGTGTTAATCCCTGGTGATCCATCAGGATATATGCAGTTGTCAGCGTTTCCAACCTCTAGGCACAAAATTGGGTCTGATGGTTCAGGACCAGAGACAGTGTAAGCGGTCCATTGTACATTGTTCCAGTATGTGAAGATAATAATTGACCCTGCGCTGGTACCCACGACAACAGCGATGGTTCCATTGTTCCATACATCGCCTATGTCAACGCAGGTAGCAAAGGATGGAGGATTGCCAGGTGGAGGAAACGTCCAGAGGTCCCAGATAAGACTCTGACTGCTGAAATCGAAGCCATCACAGAACCAGACTGTTCCATTTTGGAGACTTGCCCCTGATTTGACTCCAAGGGTGTAGACGATCTCATTATACCCATCGTTGTCAGGGTCACCGATGGCGATTCCACTCACGTTAACCCACCAACCTGCTGCGCTTATCGAGTATGAGGAGCCATATGGGTATAGGGTATCGTCATACTTACGTTGAATATCATAAGGTGAGCCGTGTCCTGCAAAGTTGATTAGGGCAGCAGAGAAGAGATCGATACCCGATATCACCGCTGTGTTATTCAAATCTTGAAAAGTATTAGTGGCTGTATAGTTCCAGAAGTAATTACGATTCTCATAGAATCTGTATATTCTATAATAGTTTGGAATGACATTATCGTTGATGTAATCACTAAGTTCTGCTTCATCAGTATAATCTCCATTGAGCCATTCCCATACTTCTTCATCATAATTGCTGATTGCGCCAGCTAGAAGGAAGCTGTCCCATCCAGTAGTAGAGAATGAAGTAGGATTGCGTTCATAGGTAATTGTCTGGCTTAGAATGCTGGTAATATTACCTTCGTCACTAAAGGGAATACGTCCTACATAGACATCTGGTTGCCAATCACCAATCTCATCATAGCCGGGTCCACCAACATTGAATGTTTGGCATTCGCCCCACCTTCCATCATTATCGTCATCCCAGTTGGCATCATCCATTACAGAGTAGTAAAAGTCAGTTGGTTTGAGAGTATTACTGAGCCCCGTCCATTCGCTAGTGTCGGGGAGATAGATATAACGTGAAGGAATAGTTGAGTTATCCCCAACTAGCAAGACCCATGTGAGAGTCGTATAGGTTGTGTAGATTTGATTGATATAGTTCCAGATTCTTTGAGCAGCATCTATGCCTGCAACATTACCATTAATCCATGTAACATTTGCACAAAGGGTAGGAACACCTTTCTGAGTCTTCCATTCAACAAAGTTATTCACCCAAGTATCGTTTGGCGAAATAATCAGATATTCGGGACTCGCAGGTTGTGGAATAGAAGGACCAAGTTTTAAGCCACTATGCATATTTCGTGAAATAGCCCAAGACGAAGCTAGAGTTGAGCGGCCATAGATATATCGATTGTTTGGTGTAGAAGAATAATTTTGAAAGTTTAGAGGTAAAAAAGTGAAAAGAAGTGTCGATATCAGTAAAAGTCCAAGTATTTTTGATGAAGGGAATTTTATCATAATATTCCGTTCCTAAAAATTAATTTTCACTAAGAAAATAGCGGAAAGGCTTCACTATTCAAATATAGCGACATCCTCCCGCTAATGTCGCCTCACCCAACTCTAGAGCATATTCTTGTTTAAAACCATTTACCTAACAAATTTGCTAAGTATTTAGATATTAAGACAGCAACAAAAGCTGACACCACATCTGTTTTTCAATAGCTAATATCTGAAACAACCCAAAAATACGGATAGAACCATCTAGCATATCAAGAAGTTGCCAATAACAAGCATTTTTCTTTAAGAACTCACAATATGTTTTAGCTTCAATAGGGAGGATACCAGAATTATGGAAAAACCATGGCTAAAATTCTATGAACCAGGAATCCCTGAAGAAATTGATATCCCGAATATCCCACTTCACCAACTCCTTGAAAAAGCTGCGGCTGATTTTCCAGATAGTACGTCCTGTATATTCCTTGGAAACGAGCGCACCTATCGCCAAGTCAATGATGATGCAAACCGATTAGCTGCTGCACTCAATAAAATCGGCGTCAAACAAGGTGATGTCGTTGCGTTGCTGCTGGGTAATATGCCTCAGTTTCCAGTTGCATTCTTTGGTGCATTAAAAGCAGGAGCCATTCTTACACTTGTAAACCCACTGTATCAGCCCCCTGAAATCCAATTCCAACTCACTGACTCTGGAGCAAAGGCAATAATTGTTATCGACATCATGCACGATAATTATGCCAAAATCCGTGAAAACACCCCTGTCAAACATACAATTGTAACAACAATGGCTGACGCGTTCCCAGGAATGCGAGTTAGCTTCCAACTCCCTGATGTAGAAGGATATCACCTCTACGGAGAACTCCTTGAGAAAACAGAACCCAAACCACCGAAGATAAATATCGACCCCAAAGAAACTCCCGCTGTACTCCAATATACCGGTGGAACAACTGGTTTGCCAAAGGGTGCAATCCTCACACACAGGAATCTTGTAGCCAATGCTCATCAATGCGCGTCTTGGATACCCTTCGTCAAACGAGGTGAACGGAGACCCACCCTTGCTGTACTACCATTCTTTCATGTATTCGGTTTAACTGTAGCACTATTGAACACAACTCTACTGGCAGGACCAATAATTTTGCATCCACGCCCTGATTTTGATCAAATACTCCGAGACATTCCAAAATATAAGGTGGAGTTCTTCCCCGGCGTTCCAACAATCTATGCAGCCTTAATCAACCGACCAGACATCGAAGAACATGACCTAAGTTCAGTAACAGCATGTCTTTCTGGTGCAGCCCCACTTCCCATGGCTGTAGCCAAACGTTTCGAAGAAATGGCAAGTGCCAACCTCGTAGAAGGCTACGGATTAACAGAAGCAAGCCCAGTTACCCATTGTAACCCCATCCAAGAAAAACCCCCCTTCACCAAGAAACGAGAAGGATCAATCGGTGTACCAATGCCTAGTACTATGGCTAAAATCGTCGACCTTGACACCGGAACAAAGGATCTCCCACCTGGGCAAACTGGTGAACTTGTCATCAAAGGACCACAAGTTATGAAAGGCTACTGGAATAGACCAGAAGAAACCGCTCACCAAATCCGAGATGGATGGCTCTTCACCGGAGACATCGCGAAAATGGATGAAGACGGTTACTTCTACATTGTCGACCGTGCTAAGCAAATGATCGACAGAGCAGGTTTCAAAGTTTATCCAAGAACCGTTGAGGAGGTTTTGTTTGAGCATCCAAAGGTTGCTGATTCAGCGGTTATTGGTATCCCAGATGGACTCCGTGGTGAGACAGTAATGGCTTTTGTAGTAGTTAAGAAGGGCGAGACGGTAACAGTTGATGAGTTAAAAGCATGGTGCAAAGAAAGACTTGCCTACTACAAGCGTCCCGAGTTCTATGAGTTTCGTGACGAGTTGCCAAAGAGTATGGTTGGGAAAACATTGCGACGAGTCTTGCAGGAAGAGTGGCTTGAGAAACAGGGAACTCGCAAATGATTCTATGGTGATCTGTATAGACGTTGACCTTCAATTATAGTAGTTCTTCAGGTCGTTAGATAGTATAGGAACTATCTTAACTAGAGTGACAAGGGTAGATTGGTTCTTTTCAGTTGCTTAGCTGACGTTAATGTCCGAGACTTTTGATAGCTATTAGTCCGAGGCCTGAAATGACGATGCTAACACCGCCAAATAAGACTAGGTGACCGAAGAAGACTGAGAATATCATAGTGCCAGTTAGTAACGAGTATGCAGCCCATGTTGTTCCTGCCGCGAAGATGATCCCACTGAAGGACTCAAGACTCCGTCTTGAAGTGTCTCTAAAGACGAGGCGAAGCATTAGGACGATACAATTGATGATTGTGGCGCCTAAGAATATGAGGAAGAAAGCGTTGTATAACACTGGGTGTGGTGAGCTGGGTAACCAGAACCAGAACATCGGAGTAATCTGAGTGAATGTGAGGTCAAAGATGAACGAAGAAAATTCTCCGATAAGATTTGGAATTATTACAAATAGGAAGGAGAACATTATGAGTATTAAACCAGCTGTAGCATAGCCCAAAATATCTGTATCTTCTTGTGTTTTTTCTTTCAAAGTTAATACCTCCCTTTTCACCCACTGACTTTTCGGCGGCGGCTAATCGAGTAGACAGCAAAGACAATTATTAGTACTCCAACGACAAGCAGTAGTAATGGACCAATCCACCACCAAAAGTTGTAGCCAATAATCATTGACCAACCTAAGACTATAACGATGAGTCCAAATATAATTCCACAGATGGATTCGCCATAAGGAAGACCAACACACTCGTCTTCAGGGCGGCTTTTTCCACCGAAGCATTCTTTGGCTTTTTGTTCTAGTCTCTCTTCTCGAAGTGAGTCGCCGCATCTGATGCAGAATTCAGCACCTTCTGCATTTTCCTTTCCACATTGAGAACATGTGACCATTTTTGGTATCTCCAATTCGAGTAATTCTCGATTCAGGAATTTATCATTGCAGATGATTGCCTTTGGGAACTATAAGCATACGAGTTCTTAAATTTTAATAGTGTAGATTTTTGAGTTATGACCCTACTAATTAATCAGATTCATACCACAATTCAACATCGTCCTTAATCTATTAGGTGTTAATCAATGAGAGTCCTCTTTGTCGAACCTCCAAAGAAACAATGGTTCTTGATGGGTGAGTATCTTCCACCACCTTATGGGATTTTAGCATTGGCAGCCTACTTAGAGAAGCACCGTGATTCAGATGATATTGCAGTACTCGATTGTCAGGCAGAAGACATTGACTGGAAGGGGTTAGAGAAACGCATCGAATCTTTTAGACCTGATGTTCTTGCATCAAGCGCTCTAGCCACTTGCAATGCCTTCACAGTCATGCGGACAGTAGAAGTCGCAAAAGAAGTAAATCCAAATATCACAACTGTAACAGGAGGTCAGCATTTTACAGCGACTGCCCAAGAAAGCTTAGAATCGTCTTCAAACCTTGATGTCATTGTTCGAGGCGAAGGCGAACAGACACTTGTTGAACTTATTCGAGCTTTGGATACAAAACAATCGTTTTCAAAGGTGAGAGGATTATCGTTTCGAAGAGATGGAAAAATAATCCATACTGAGGATAGACCTCTGATTGATGATTTGGATACTTTACCATATCCTGGCTATCACTTTGTAAGGGAAAACATGAAGAAATATCATTTCACAATGATGGGAGGTCAGAATACACCATACGCCCTTGTTGAAGGCTCTCGCGGTTGCGACCATCACTGTTCGTTTTGTACACAATGGCGATATTGGAGGGGGTGTTGCCGCCCGAAATCGCCCAAACGAATTGCAGATGAGTTTGAATATTGCCATAACGAATTTGGGAGCAAATTTCTATGGCTTACTGATGATAATTTTGGATTAGGACAACGGGCAAGCAAACTTGCTGACGAAATTATAGACCGCAGATTGGGTACAGAACTTATGTGGTTTATGCAAGCCAGATCAGATGATATTATTAAACACCAAGATGTCCTCCCAAAACTTCGAGCATCAGGTAATATGTGGATTCTGGTAGGACTAGAAAGCCACAGCCCTGAAACACTCAGCGAATTCAATAAAGGCATAGATCCTTTAATGGCAAAGCAAGCAATGAATTTGTTAAAGAAGAATGACATCTTTGCCCAAGCAACAATTATTATTGGCAACCGCAAGGATTCACGCGAATCACTAAATGAGTTACGAAAATGGATTGATAAAGTGAATCCGGATATCGCAATCTTCATGATTCTAACTCCGTTACCCGGGGCTGAACTCTATCAAGTTGCCTCTCGAAATGGATGGATTGAAGATGACAACTGGGGAGTCTATGACATGGTCCATGCAACTATGCCAACAGAAACACTTTCCAGACCAGAAGTGCAAGAAGAGTTGTACAAATGTTATCGAGCTTTTTATGGCTCTTGGAAGCGGCGAATAACTGGGCTATTTTCTTCAAACGCCCTAAAGAGAAGAACCTACCGATATTTAATGCGTCAAGGAGTCTTGAAAGCCCTTAGGGGATTCTTCTAAGAATGACACAACGGCATTCTCAAAAACAGCTTCCAATTTTCTTTCTCTTGATTTCTTTAGTAATCGCCATTCTCCTTCCCATTCTCACATTCTGTGTTCCATCAGTCCATCAAAGCATTCCATATGAGAAAGAAGTTATTGGAATTATTTTCGGTACCATATGTATCCTAGGCATAGTAGCAGGAATCATACCTTCAAGATGTTCACAAGTTTTTCATTTTAAGAGAGAGCAAAAAGAACTGATTAAGACTACAAAATCAAAAGAGCCTTTCAAGTCCACATTAATGGTAAAAGGACACCATCCAACATGTAGCAATTATTCTAGCCATGTTCTTCGATTAGATTCCACCATTCTCTGTGGTGGTTGTACAGGACTCACCATTGGAGGGTTATTGGCTCTTGTTAGTAGTTGCCTGTTTTTCTTCCTCGGATGGACACTCCCTTGGCTATTCATTTTCTACTGGTTGGGATTTTTTGGTGTAGTTGTCGGGCTTCTGCAACATTCAATTTACAAGATATTTAGAATAGGGTCAGGATTTGTCAGAGTAATTGTTAATGTGTTCTTTGTAATGGGATCATTTCTTCTTCTTGCTTCAACCATCGAAATTACCCATTACTTTGCCCTTGAATTGTATCTGCTCCTGGCTATTATCTATTGGATCTTTACGCGGATTATGATATCTAAGCGTGAGCATCACTTGGTTTGCACTAAATGTGGTGACCAAGTATGCTATCTTTCAAAGGCTTAGTCGAGTTGCACTTATGCTTCAGATTTTCGACGGCGGCTAATTGAATAGATTGCTCCCGCAATAATCAATACGCCAACGATTCCTAGAAAGATAGGGCCACTGTAAGTTCCAAGGATTTGGAATGTTGGAACGAAATAGGAGAGTGCCCATAGAATGATGAAGAATCCAACGATAATACCGCAGATAGCGCTTCCATAGGGGAGACCGAAGCATTCGTCTTCAGGAGCACCGGGTCTACCAAAACAGTCGGTACGAGAGCCTCTTGTTTTTTCCTTTGCATAGAGTGCAGCTCCACATTTTGAGCAAAACTGTGCATCTTCTTCGTTAGGTGTTCCACAACTCTGGCATGTAACCATTAGCTAGAAACCTCCGTGTTGGTATCATCAGAGTCTTGGCTTTAAAACTTGAGGGTTTTAGTATAATCTGCTAATTTTTAGTTAAAACAGGTCAGTAAAAAGACCCCTTACTTTTTAGGGTAAAAAGGTGGAGTAACTATACTAATACAACCTAATTGGTGATCGAGTTGAAGAACAAAGGAGGAATTATCGTCGGCTTGATTAGCGGCATCCTATTGATTATTGGTGGCGCAACAGGCGGTGTAGGTCTTTTTGGTACACTACCTTTTATTGCCGCAGTCTTGGGATTGCCCGCAGAAATAATGATGATTATTAACATCGCCCTACTGATCCTTGAGTTCATAGCCAGTCTCGGTGGCATTGCAGTAATTATTGGTGTACTCTTAGTCGCTAAGGAACGGATAGGATTCGGAAAACTCCTCATTATGTTGGGTGCAGGAATGGGACTATTCGGACTCATCCTCTTCGGTGTAGCAATGTTTCTTTCAGGCTATCTAACAGCATCATTGGTACCGTTCATACTTTCATCGCCAGGATTGCTTGGTGCAATAATGTCAATTTTTGCCCGTCTTATGATCAAGAAACCAGATTAGGCAAATTGCTAAGTGTGACCTAATGGTGATGACTTATCACAGATAGTGGCGAGTGGCACGAATTCACAACAATCGTCGAACGAGTTCGAGACTTTGAGTTCCGCATCAAATTTGATAAGGAACACTATGCAGAATTGACGATTGATGAACCTGAACCAGTTGGAAAAGATGTAGGTCCTAACGCAAGCCGAGTTCTATCCGCAGCAATAGGGAATTGCCTGTCAGCAAGCCTACTGTTTTGTCTACAAAGGAGTAAGCAGCCCGTAGGAACACTTCGTACAGAAGTCATCACCCGAATTGTCAGAAATTCTGAAGGACGCTGGCGCATAGGTAACATTCGAGTGCAGCTTCACGTGGGAATACAGGGACTGGATACAAATCGTCTTCAACGTTGCATTGACATCTTCGAAAACTATTGTGTTGTTACTGCGTCTGTGCGACAGGGAATTCCCATTGATGTCACAGTCATTCCCGCGGAATAGGATAAAAGGCTAAAAGGGTTTAATTTTAAGTGTTCCTAGGTATATTGGATATTTGTTAGGAGACAAAACATTATGGCAGAACCACCTAAAGGCTCAAAGCCGCAATCTGCACCTCCCCTGCCGCTACAGGAAGAGTTGAAGAAGATAATCCAGTATATTGCTCAAGTCTATAAATTACAGAAGGAATTTAATGAAAAACTGGTTGAAGTAGATAAAAGAATCAGTGGTCTTGAGTCCAAACTTAAAACGATTGTAGATAAGAGCATTATACCGATACAATCTGGCATCACAACAGCTGTGGAAAAAAGCATAGCACCAATACAATCCAACATTAAAACAACTGTAGAGAAAAGTATAGCACCAATACAATCCAACATTATAGCAGCTGTGGAAAAAAGCATAGCACCAATACAATCCAACATTAAAACAACTGTAGAGAAAAGTATAGCACCAATGCAATCTGAGTTATTGGAAGCAATTGGAAAACTTATCCAAACTGTTATTGCAGATGAAGTGCTTCCCCAGTTGGTTGGAGCTGCACTAGAACCAGCTCCAAAACCATATTCCAAGCCAGCCCCAGAACCAACTCGTGAACCAGCACCAGCTCCTGAAGAACCAAAACCAACCCTGATGCCTGAGACACGTGTGGAATTTCAGACTCCGCCTAGCCCTCCTGCTCGACGCCCATCAGAGATTCCCGATGCCCGTGTTTCTACCGTAGTTGAAGAACTTGATAACATCGTCAAGGAATTAAAGGGACGGCAGAAGGTTCAAAGAGAAGCCTTGCGATCAATGCTTGAACAGGCACGCGATATTGCAATGAACAACTTGGCAAGTCGAGCTGTGGCAGCGAGGACATTCAAAGAGCTCATCAATACTGTGAAGAATACTTCCTTTGATGTCCCAGCCGACGTCATTCAATCTATTATCACAAAAATCGAAGAACTCAGTTTACATATACAATCCTGAGCGCATTTTTAGCCAATCCAACAATTAATAGTAGTTCTTTTACATTATACTCGCGATTAGTATTTCATCCAAGTCAATATACTCTGGAAAAGATAATGAGCCAACTTGAGTGGTTACAATCTATCACTTAGGTTAATAGTCTAAATTATGGAAATAACTTGAATGAGGTTTTTCAGCTATGACGGTGTCAAAGACAAAAATAAAATCGGATGCCAAAGAAACAACAGAGTCTCATGGACGTAACGCAACAACTGATTCTATTGTTGAACTAATCCGAAGACGAAGAAGTATTCGACATATGACAGGAGAACGCATTCCAGATGAAGACCTGGAACTCATCCTCGATTCCGCACGATATGCTCCTTCTCCTGAGAATATGCAAATGTGGCGATACGTCGTCATCCGTGAAGATCAAGAGATGAAACGAATAATTGCAGATATTAGCCAAGAAGCTGCACGATATGTATTTGGGAATTTTCCATATGAAGCAACGCAGGGGCGTCTATGGTATATGCCAGATGCCAGTCGTCCTGGAACATATGAAGAAATGCGTGATGGGTCTCTGTTCAGATATCCTGAGAAAGCTGATGCTGTGATTATTTGTTGTGCTTCCGAGACTTGGCACGATAGTACAGCAATGTACCCCAATGAACTGTGTGGTAGTGTGGTTGTTGCAATGGGGGTATTGAATATGTGGTTGGTTGCTCAATCAATGGGATATGCTTGCGCCTATCAAGCTGTGGCCTTTGCAGATCATCGCCATGTTGAATACATTTGTGATCTATTAGGAATTCCAAGAACTTGGACACCAATTGCTGCATTTTGTATTGGCGTGCCAGAGAAACCACGTATGCTGGGTCCCTCCCGTTGGCCACTTGAAGGAAGTTTTTACACTGAACGCTGGGGGATTCCCTATGTCAGGCTAGCATTTCGAGGTAAGAAGGAAAAACCAGGTTAAAGGAAAAGTGATGAATATTGGAGATAAAATTACCTGAGGAAATCACAAAGCGTTTGGCAGAGAAAGCTCGTGAGGCTAATATCACTGTGGAATCTGCGATATTTCTTCTACTTAGTGAATTTGCGGACGGCTATGGAAGCCGAATCTATGCAGGAACTTGGAGAAGAGGAGACCGAGGAGAAAAACGTGGAATGCGATATGTTATCGATTGGCCATTCCAGCCAGGCTTCACTAAGATACCGGGTGACCAATCGATTGACCTAGGAAAAGGATGAAATTGTAAATGTGATGATGAAAAATGACTCGTTATCGAAAAGCATCAGATGGGCAATGGCCAGGATATCCTCACCTTCAATTGGAGGATGTGGAGACTGAGACGATTCAACAGAACCGTTACGTCGCTGCGTCTTTGGTGAATAATCGTAAGGGACGAATCGTGCTACTTATGGACAAGGATTTCTTTCAGAAATTCTTAGATGCTGTCAGTAAAAGGAAGGGAGATATCAGCGCTCGACACGTTAACGAAGCTGCTGTTGAAGCTATCAAGAACTGGATAGAGAAATGATAGGAAGATGGGAGGATACAGCTGATGGCTAGCCAAATGTTACAACTTTTTGAAACACTCACAAAGAGAGTGAATGAAAACCAAAAACATAGAGATTTTCTTCGCAAATGGGTTGGGAAATATTATGGAAAAATAATTCAACTTGAAACCGATGAAGACACCTTACATATCATCATACACAAACGTGGCACTATGCAACTCGAAAAGGGCTCCTATCCTTCTCCCGACATAATCTACAAGGCAAAAACACAGACCCTTATGAATCTCTTCACAGGGCGTGCAGATTTTCGTGACCTCATGAAAAGATGGGAAATAATCATCATTGGTGCAGCTCACGAATCTGTTCCACTAGCTCAGTTACTATTCAATGTGCTCCAATCTAGCTAGAAACGTAATTTGCATCTTTAACTTGGGTCTTGTGGTGGACTTAACTTTGAAGGCCACGCTATTTCTACTCGTCGCTTTTCAGATACATATGACCATTTGATGTTTTGGGGTCGAGGGTATGCAGTATGTGTTCGTATTTGACGGGTTGGGGTGACGATTACATCGACTGGGGTGTCATGGGGATTCATGACAATTTTTTCCGTCACTATCTGAAGGTCATGAACTGTTGTGATAATTGGTGTTTGTGGAGTTACCAGACCCAGTTCTGCAAGGATGGCAGATTCAAGGTCGCTATATCCACCTCCTTTTCCAACCCGTCCTCCAAAAGAATCGACTGCAACACTCCCAAATATTTTTGCGTCGATTTTTTCTGTAAGGTCTTTGACCTGACGACCTATTTTGAATGCGCCACGGATTGTAGCAGCATATGTTAGTTGGTTTGTGGGTATTTCCTGAGGATTTAGTATTAGAAAGCCTGTTCTGAGTTGAGGACTTGCCATAATCACATTTTTTCCTTCGCAAAGAAGACGATACCTTACTGGTATCTGAGGACTATCCGGTCCGCAAAATACTGTCTGACAATTATTCACTATTGGGAGTTGGCAAAGACGTTCAGCAGCATAATCTGCACCAACGAAGTTTGGTATTCGCCCATGGATTGGAAGGGGAGGTCGGGATACACCTGCATTTGTGAGTCGTGTCCAGACTTTATTTCGAATCATCTCTTTTAGAACCGATTCCTTAGTCTCTGCTGGCAAACTATGTCCCATATTAAATCAGCCTCCAATACACAGCAAATTAGGTAATCATCTAACCAAGATTTACTGAATAGTTCTCCCGACTCTTCATTCTCAATCCAATTATGGACAGTACTAACTTTCCAATGATTACTTAAAAAGATTCAGTAGATTTAGTATTGGAATATCAACTAGGTATGCATCAGACGAATTAGTAGCTCATCTGAGTTACTATAACTTGTTAAACTGAAGTGTTGGAAAGACTCAGCCTTGAGTCGTTTTCCATGGATCAGGAGCGCTTTTTCCCTTATACTTTAGCTGGAAACCAGTATCAATACTCATAGCTTCCTTCAGTATTACGTTACCAGCCACCAATCGTTGAACCTGATTTGTTCCTTCATAAATCTGAGTCAATTTTGCCCCACGCATTAGTTGTTCAGCAGGATATTCTCTAAGGTATCCGTATCCGCCCATGATCTGCACACAATCAGTTGTATTCTGCATAGCTGCATCAGTAGCAAAGAATTTGGCACAGGCAGATTCCTTTGAGTTACTCATGCCCTTGTCAGCAAGCCATGCTGCATATCTTGTCGCCCATCGTGCAGCCATCGTACGAGCTTCCATATCTGCGAGTAAAAAGCTGATACCTTGAAATTGTCCAATGAGTTTTCCGAACTGTTTGCGGTGATTAGCAAATTTTGCCGCTTCATGCACTGCCCGCTGAGCAATACCTACTCCAAGGGCTGCAATGGCTGCCCGAGTTCTATCAAGGGTCTGCATAGCAATTTTGAAGCCTTCACCTGCCTTTCCAAACAAACAGTCAGCAGGAACTCTCACATCCTCGTAAACGACTTCACATTGGAAGGAGGCACGCTGACCCATCTTATCCTCAATCAGGGTTATATCAACACCATCAAGTTCAGTATCAACAAGATGAACTGCCATGGACTTGTAACCTTGAGAAGGATCTGTAGTAGTGAATACACTGTGATACTTAGCTACATGACCATTAGTGCTGAAACATTTCATACCATTAATGACCCATTCGTTACCGTCTTTCACTGCAGTTGTTTTCACTGCTGCAGCATCTGAACCAGCCTCACGTTCAGTTAGGCAAAATGCTGCCAACTGGGGCTTCTTACCAGTTGCAAAGGGCTTAATGTACTTTTCAAGTTGTTGTGGAGTTGCACCGATAAGAAGGGGGGTAAGTGCCAAATTATTTGCAAGAATTGTAGTGGCAACACCTCCATCACCGTAACCAATAGCTTCTCCAATCAGCGTTTCTTCAACCATTGAATGCTCTGGTCCGCCATACTTTCTGGGGACATGAGAATTCATCAAGCCAGCATCATAAGCCTTCTGTGTCAGGTCCCAAGGAAACTCATCTGTTTCCTCTAGTTGCCGAGCGAAGGGTGTTACATTTTTTCTGGTGAACAGTTGTGCATTTTCCCAAAGTTCCTGTTCATTTTTAGTTAGAGCAAAATCAACCATCGTAGACACCTCATCAAGCGCAGATTCGTGTATTTTTCATACAACTTAAAAATATGTAGCTTGCGCTGACAATTCCGTAAACTCAGAATCTCAACACCTCTTAAAGTTCCGATTCTGATTATTGACTTAGCGGCAATCTAATTATTAACTCATTTTAACGTAAAACAAGTTAAGTTTTTATTGGCTTCACAATCAAATAAGCGTAGAGGCACAAACAGAACCAATCCAAAAACGGATGGATGAAATGCAGTCCTTAACCATAAGGAGAATTCAGACAGGCTTTGCTGCCATGGGAGTAATCATAGTCATTCTGGGAATGAGTTTGAACTTCGGAATACCAAGTGAAACCAATCCTAGCTTGACAACACTCCTCGAAGAAGAAACGACAGCAAGTAACATCCGTTTCAATCAAGATGCTGTAACAAATCAATTTCAGTTAGACCTGCGTATACAGAACTCAAGTGTTTATGACTGCTCCACATCTTTATTGAATACTACAAAATTTGACAATATTCAGATTGTAACTTCTCAGGAGAATCTTGAAATCACTTTCAAAGGAACTAACACGTCGAGTTATCTCCTTGAAATAGAACTGGATGAAGATTTGGAAGAATTTCTTGTCTGTATCAATAATTACTCGTGCCAAGTGCAGTGGATTTACTTCTACTCAATCATCCCATCCACATACTTTCCTTCCCTAATCGTAGCATTCTCCGGATTACTTCTCGCACTCTTGACACTCATCTTGCAATGCTCAGGGATTAAACGGTACTTCTTCATAGGGCTCTTCATCAACACATCGATATTCTCTCTTCGCATCTTTGCACTAGCAAATATGGAACTCGGTATGCCCTATGGAGTTGACTACGTCCTAGAACTCTACAATGAATACTCTGCGTTCTTCATTACGTGGATAAATGAACTATGGAAAAGAGCCGGATCATATTCTGCATATTTCAGTGGATACATTTACTTCCCACTATTCACCTACACAATTTCAGCCCTAGGAAGCCTAGCCACCTGGTTACCCAGCATCATTCAATTCAGCTTCAACATATCTACAAGTTATCTAGTGTACCAGATTGTCCAGTATCTCAAGAGAGACAAGAAATGGTCAATCCTAGCAATGATGACCTACATCTTGAATCCACTTGCATTATTCTATAGTAGCTTTCTTTGGCTGAACCCCGCACCATATGTTTTCCTGGCTGCACTTTCGTTTTATTTAGTCTCAAGAATAACTACAACCAAGACTGCAAGCATTACTAATGCAGCGACCAGCAATTGTCGCAATCTCTATGTTAATGATAGCTACTAATCAGTGCTTTCCCAAACCCCAATTGGTGGAGTGGGACGCTTACTCTTACGATAAGCCCACACCATAGCCAGTAATAGTAGTAACACAGCTAATACTATGCCAAATAGAGCCCATAGGTCACCTGATAGGGCCAAGTACCTGTACTGTACTAGAATCGGAGCCATCAATAAGCTGATGAGGTTTACTATCTTTATCATTGGATTCAAGGCAGGACCAGCTGTATCCTTTAGGGGGTCACCCACCGTATCACCGACAACCGATGCTTTATGACGAGCTGAGCCCTTCCCTGTATCAGCCTTAGGATCGCTAGGCTCAGTTTCAATATACTTCTTTGCGTTATCCCAAGCCCCACCAGTAATGGACATATACACGGCTAACAATAAGCCCGATACGATAATGCCGCCAAGGAAGCCACCCAAGGCATAAATCGGCAAAACCAAACCGATGAGCAAAGGCAAAGCTACAGCTAAAACCGTTAGAGAAATCAACTCTTTCTGCGCAGCCACAGTACTAATCATAACAGCACGAGAATAATCCGGCTTCTTACGACCCTCCATAATACCGGGAATCTTCAGCTGGCGTCGAACCTCACCGACAATCTGGCCTGCTGCACGACCAACAGCACGAATGGCCAATGCAGAAAACAGCCATGGCAGAGCCGCACCCAATAACACTCCAGTCAATACTATTGGATCGGCTAAAGTAATTACCCAATGCTCTACTCCAAATGTATCGATAACTACCAAAGGATTGGCAATACCAATCGAAGCAGCAACACGACCAATATCAACAATGAAACTAGCAAACAAGCTAACTGCTGCAATCACAGCAGATGAAATTGCGACACTTTTTGTAATTGCCTTCGTCGTATTACCAACTGCATCCAAATCTGCCAGAATCTTCCGAGATTTCTCTGACGCATTAGTCAACTCACCAATTCCGCCAGCATTATCAGCAATTGGACCATAGCTGTCCATTGCGACATTGTTTCCAGTGTGTGTGAGTGCACCTATTCCTATTAGCCCAATTCCGTAGAGGATGTATTCGGGGTTTTGGAAGAAGATGAGTGCTGAGGCTATGAATGTGGCTACGATGACGACGAGGGTCCAGACTGCGGCTTCGTATCCTGTGGAAATACCGGAGAGAATAATTGTAGCTGGTCCTCCGTCTGCGGCTTCGACGATTTCTTTGACGGGTTTGTGGCGGTGGCTTGTGAAGTAGTTGGTAATTGGGTTAAATGAGACTGCGAGTCCTACGCCAATGGCTATGAGCATAGCAAGGCGGATGTCTCCTACATAGAACCAGGCGAGTACTGAAGTTACAATTATTGTGAAGAAGCTGGAGGCTTCGTAGGATTGGAACATGGCTTTTTCGGCTTTTTCTGTTTTCCATACTGCGACCATGAATGTTCCAATCATTGATGAGATTACGCCGACTGCGCGGACGGTGAGGGGGAAGATTATCCAAAAAATGTAATGCGGGGGAATCGCATAAAGGGCAAGACCAAGAATGAGGGCGGAGACGATGGTTACTTCGTAGGATTCGAAGATGTCTGCGGCCATTCCTGCGCAGTCTCCTACGTTGTCTCCGACGAGGTCTGCGATTACAGCAGCGTTTCTGGGGTCATCTTCGGGGAGGTCGGCTTCAACTTTGCCGACCAAGTCTGCACCTACATCTGCGGCTTTTGTGTAGATGCCGCCTCCGATTCGCATGAAGAGGGCGAGGAGTGTGCCGCCAAAACCGAAGCCGAGGAGTGCGTCGGGGGCGGAAATTCCGAAGAATATGAATATGATTGTGCCTCCCATTAGTCCGAGTCCGTCTGTGAGCATGCCTGTGAATGTTCCGCCGTGATAGGCTAGTTTGAGGGCTTCGCGGTAGGAGCGGTTGGATGCTGAGGCGACTCGGATGTTAGCTTCGATGGCGATGCGCATGCCAAGTTGTCCGACCAAGAGAGAGAAGGAGGCGCCCATGAGGAAGGCAATGGCGCGGCCCGTTGCAATTATTCCTCTGATCTGTTCTGAAGTAAGTTCGGGGAATACGTCGATGGCTTCAAGGCTTGGGGGGACGATGTAGACGGAGAAGAATAAGCCAATTGTGAGTATAAGTATGAAGGGGAGAATAGATTTGAGTTGTCGGCTGAGGTAAGCATTGGCTCCTTCTTTTATATTGGTCCATACTTCTTGCATTTTTTTGGTGCCTTTATCGGCTTTGAGTACACTGTGCCGAAGCCAACCCGCATAGATGAGGCTGAGAATGGCAGCACCTATTACGGTTGCAATAGCGGTTTGTTCGAATAGTGTCAAATTTAGAAATGTATCGAAGAAGGGCATATGAAAACCTCAGGCCTTGTTTTCGAGATTTTGAGAGGGAATATCTTGCCTTATTAAATGTTGCTTGTTCCGTTTTATTTTCATTTTTAAAAATCTGGGAAATTGTATTGTTAAGTTTCTTTACATCTTTTTGTCAAATAATTGCGCGATTATTAGAGGATGGTTAGAATATAGCTATGGTCTGTTTTCTCAACATCTGTAACGCTTATGTAGTGCCTTGTATACCTTTTCGGTTACGGTTGATTATTCTAAAGTATCGGAGGTCCCTAGTGTGGCAGGAAATTTGGATAAATTTGTCTTAGAAGCTGAGAAGGCTATTGGTCATGATCACGTTACAACTAATCTTGCTTTGCGTCAGAGTTATCTTGCACGTTCTGTCATGGGTATCCGCGCGGGTATTGCCGAGGCGCTTGTTAAGCCGGGTAATGTGAAGGAAGTCCAAGCCATTGTAAAATTATGTAATAAATACAAGATTCCAATTAGTCCCTATTCAGGTGGGCTAAGCGGAGGCTATGCCCAGCCCTTAAACAATAAGGGCATCATTCTTGACCTTGTCCGGATGAACCACATTCTAGAGGTTGACGTTGATTCTCGCTATGTTGTGGTTGAGCCAGGTGTGACATCAGGTCAGGTTTGGGCCTATTTCCGTAAAGAGTACCCTGAGTGGGCACCTCCAGTTCCAGATGGTGCACCACCCCGTGCCACACTTATTGGTGACGCAATGGAGCGAGGGTTTAGCCTTGTCACCAGCAAATATGGCCCCCAAGGACGAATGGTGAATGGCTTAGAGGTTGTCCTCCCCCGTGGTGACATCATATACACAGGCAGCTGGGCAATGAAAGGTCTCAAACCCTTCTACCCCTGGGGTCCTGGTCCAGATTTTACTGGACTTTTCCTGGGCGCTCAAGGCACAATGGGTATAATCACAAAGGCAGCAATTCGAATCATCCCGCATCCTCCCTTCATCGAGCTTGTTGCCTATGATTACGATACTCCTGAAGACATGACTAACCACACCCTTGCGGTCCTAAAGAAGGAGGTGGGTGTCATGGTTCAAGGTGGTAACTGGTGGCTTGTACCAAGCCGGAAGGATGAACGCGAAATACCTACAACCCTTGAAGCGTGGCGAAAAGAAAAATATTATGTTCCAGCTTGGATGATGAACTTTGAATTATGGGCACATACCGAGAAGGAAATGGAAAGCCAAAAGGACATCATTGCAGAAGAAGCTGAGAATGAGAAAAAAGCCGGAAGCAGCATTAAGCCTTGGGAGCTCCATCCTGCAGCCAAAGCAGTCCGGCTAACCAAGCCCAATCTCATTGCTGTCCCTTATGCAATGCACCGCGCAGGCTTCGTGTTCATCACTTGGTATCTTCCATTCAATGATACTGCAGAATTCTGTCACATCTGCGAAGACACTATGGAGAAACACGATTTACCTCCTGTAATCTGGGTAGCAAGCATCGAACAAGGACGACAAGCAATCGTGATGCCAATAGTATGTTTTGATAGTCGGACTGAAGCAGGATATAAGCAGGTAGAAGCATGGGATCGTGAGACGACGGATATTTTCCACAAGAAGGGATGGATGAATTATCGTCCCAATGCTTTCATTCATTGGCCTGCAATGCGCCCAATGATGCCTGAGTATGTGAAGTTACTAAAGGAACAGAAGAGCATCTGGGACCCCAACGGTATCATGCATCCTGGTCGACTGCAAGTATAGAATCTGTGCTTCCCAATAATCAAGCTAGAGGTTACCCGTACAGGTTGTTGATATCGATGGTGGAATGCGCAGTCTGTGGAAAGGAGCTTGTCGAAGAAGAGATTCAAGAAAATCTCAAATATCTTACAAGAGAAGATAGAGTATTGTCAGGTGAGACCTCACATTTTAAGCACATTCATGTAACCCATTACTTCTGCAGCAAGGAATGTAAAGAAGAGTTCATGGACCAGCGATATGGAAAAGTGGAAATAGGATTACCGCTTGAAGAGGAATGATTGCTACTCCAAAGGTTTTTCTGCCTGCTTTCTAAAGCTATTTGTGTTTGATAAAGTCAATTTCAGCAATTGATTGTATTCCAAATAAATAGGAAGGAAAAAGGATGTCAGATACTGCAGCTCGCGTTATCACTATTATAGGTCTAGTAATCTGTGGAATCGGAGTATTTTACCTTGGATACTATGTTTTCATATCAATATACATTATAGCTGTTCTTTCTTGGATCCCCTTCTCAACATTGGTATTAATGGGTGTACTAATATTCTCGCTGGTGTTTTTTGTAATTGGTCTTATAACGGGTCTAATATTGCCAGGAGTTGCCTATGGAAGAATAAATGAGAACTCCAAGACTAGTGCAGCTGTAATACTGATCATCTGCGGAATCATTGATATCCTAATAGTAAGCTGGCTTGGCGGTATCCTCCTTCTTGTTGGAGGCATCGTTGCTGCTGTTTGGAAACCCTATGAACACGAAGTATATCAGCCGTACACTGCAACACCTCCTGTACAATACCCTCCATCCACTACACCAGTATCAAAACCAGTCTTTGAAGCATCTGAAGCTAAGGCGCCTCAAGAGAAAGCATTTTGTATGCACTGTGGCTCGAAACTGGTGGGAGGAGAAAAATTCTGTCCCACCTGTGGGGCAAGCCTTGAATAGAAAAAACAGAATGCTACAAGTTTCTCCTCTACTCTTTTGGCTTAAGATACCAATGCTTTTTTCCTGCTATGAACTGTTCAACTCCGCTCTTGCTAAGAATTTGAAGATTCTTCAAATGTGCCACTCCATGTGAGGGCTTAAGGAAGTCCAGTTTTTCACATGTCATAAATTCATTACATTCCCAGCAACCGATAATTCCTAGCTTCTGGCAGCATTTGCGGATTTTACAAAAGGGTGGACCGCCACCTCCCTTACAACCGTGTTTGCATCGCATCTTAACTAGAGCGCCGAGAAGTTGGTATCCTTCGTTATAGTTCTTGAATGCTTCAAAGAAAGAAATTGAAGAAAGTGCTTCAGCAATCTTGTCATATCTATAGGTTCTCAGTTCCTTCCGTAGATCTCTTGCTAAATTAGCTATGCATCCAACAAATGATGGACATTCTTGGCAGTATAGTCCACAATAAGCAATCATCTTCTCCTTTTCCGTCAAAGCCATCACCAATAAAGAATATGTCAAGGGGGACTTTAATCCCCCCGCATCATTCAAGTTCGAGGGATAATTAGAGCTTCTGTAGTAATACGCCATACAAAGAGATTTCTCGCACACATTTTTTGGAAACCTGTAAAAAGAACTAATAATAAGAATCCGGTGGAAAAAAATCGATGGAGTGATTCTTTATGGAAAAAGATGTAACAATTAGAAGTCAATTAGATCTCTTTGAGAAAGAAATCCAACAGTATTCCGAAGCACTGAATTTTTCAGGACGTACAAGCCTCCGTGCTCAAGATATTCTGACAAAAGCCCAACGAAGAGGAAAAACTGACATTAAGAACCTCAATCAACTTGTTGCAGCTTCCCTTTACATTGCTTGTATTCTAGAAAATGAACGCCGCACTCAAAAGGAAATCAGTGAAATTACTCATGTTTCTCCCGCTGCTATTCATCACAGGTATTTGGAAATCGTACAAGCCATTGGCATTAACCAGAGTAGAACCTAGCTTCGATTAGATCTGAAAGAGAACATCTATTGCAATACACAATTTTTCGAAAAATGGCAAAGAGTTTAAGGCAATAATACGTCTGCTATCCCATCTATTTACTCTCATATCGGAGGAACATGAATGACCGAATCAGAGCATCGCAAGACTGACCTGAAGGATTTTGAACTAGAAATTTCACGTTGTATCCATTGCAAAGCTTGCACTATCTCAGATGCTGCTAACCCCAATGGAGGCTTTCCAACGGGTTGTCCTGCTTGGAACGCAATGGAATGGGAGGCCTATAGTGGTGGGGCCAAACTATGGCTTGCACGAGCCATGATAAAAGGCGATTATAAAATCGACAAGGATGCCCTTGACATACTTTACCGCTGTTCAACATGTGGCAACTGTGAAGCGCAATGTGAAAACGAATTACCTACTATTGATATCATTGAAGCAATGCGAGCCGAGGCTGTAAGGGCAGGTATTGGTCCCTTGGATAAACAGATTGGCTACTCGAAGGCAACAGAGGTAAAAAGGAACCCATACAATGAACCACACGAAAACAGAACAGCCTGGGTTCCTAAAGAGTTCAAACGAAAGGATAAGGCAGACGTCATTTTCTTCGTAGGGTGTACTTCGTCTTACCGATTACAAGAACTAGCTAAATCAACCCTTCATGTGATGCAAAAATTGGGTGCAGATGTGGGAGTTAAAGAGGATGAATATTGCTGTTGCTCACCACTTATACGTGTCGGCAAACTGGATTTGGTTCCTGAGTATGTGAAGCATAATGTTGAACTATTCAAAGCATCAGGAGCCAAGGTAGTTGTGTCTTCATGTGCTGGGTGTTTCCGGACAATGATGCGGGATTGGCCCAAATATTATGGTCCTTTGCCTTTCGAAGTGAAGCACAGCACGAATTTTGTAGCTGAGCTGCTTAAAGCAGGCAAAGCAAAGTTGAAGCCATTGAAGGGTATTGTGGCAACCTACCATGATCCATGCCACTATGGTCGCCATGTAGGTCAGTTAATCACAAACAAGAAGGAACGGGCTGCGTGGTATGAAGTTCCACGCACAGTCTTACGAACATTGCTTGGTGACAACTTCGTTGAAATGCGACGTGTAAAAGAGAATAGCTGGTGCTGTGGTGCTGGTGGTGGAGCTCGTGCCCAATTCCCTGATTGGACACTTAATACATCCATTGAGCGAATAAAAGAAGCAGAAGAGACAGGTGCAACACACCTAGTATCAACATGTCCGTTCTGTGAAACTTCACTACAATTAGCAATTGAAAAGACAGGTTCAAAACTAAAGCTAGTTGATCTAATTCAACTGGTAGAAAAAGCGCTAGAGTAGAACACGAAAAGTTTCTGGTTTCCAACTTAACCAGAAGACATTGCACTGAATACCTACACCTCTTCTGCACAATCCAAAGTTGGTACTGAATAGTCAACAACCTATTGATTTCAAGGCACAAATATGATGACCATAGGTATGATTAAGCGTTAATTTGGCGCATTGGATAATGGACGGATGACCATGGCTCGGGGCTACAAGATACAAGTATTGCCAGGTGATGGAATTGGACCAGAGACCATCACTGAAGCTGTAAAAATACTATCAGCAGTAGCAGAAATAACACCGAACCTTGAACTCTCCTTCCATGAGTTTCCGTGCGGAGGAAAGTATTATCTAGAAACAGGTCAGGAGTGGTCAGAAGAAGCTGAGGTTTTCTCCAAAGATGAAGCGGATGCCATTCTTCTTGGGGCAATTGGATGGGAGCGCACACCAGGAGAGCCCATTAGACGGGCTGATGGGCATCTAGCTGGGGCAGCTGTTGTATTGGAGCAAAGAAAAAGGCTTGAACTCTATGCAAATATTCGCCCAGTGAAACTGTATCAAGGTGTACCAAGTCCACTAGCGAACATTGAGCCAAAAGATGTCAACTTTGTTGTTTCCCGTGAAAACACAGAAGGTCTCTATGCTGGTCTTGGAGGATGGCTTGGACAGGGAACACCTGAGGAACTAGCTGTGGATGCACGATTGATTACTCGACTTGGTTCTGAACGTATTATCAAGTATGCTTTTGAACTGGCTAAAAAACGAGGACATGGAGCGCCAATGGATGGAAAGCAACGGGTTACCTGTGTGGACAAAAGTAATGTCTTGAAGGGTTGTCAACTCTTTAGAGATGTATTTCGCAAAATTGCCAAAAAACATGCTGAGATTGAAGCGGATTATGCCTATGTAGATGCTTGGACAATGTGGGCTTTGCGGCGTCCTGCATACTATGATGTTGTAGTGACTACCAATATGTTTGGAGACATCATTTCCGACCTAGGAGCTGCCCTTCAAGGTGGAATGGGTATAGCAGCAGGAGGCAACATTGGTGATCAACATGCAATGTTCGAACCAATCCATGGTTCAGCACCAAGACACGCAGGCAAACAAAAAGCCAACCCTATTGCTGCAATACTTGCTGGAAAGATGCTACTTGACTGGTTGGGAGAAACCAAAAAGGATAAGCATTGCTTTGAAGCTGCACGGTCAATAGAGAAGACAGTGGCTACAGTTCTAGAGGAGGCACGAATACGAACATATGATTTATGCGTTGGACCCTATGCAAATGTGAAACCAGCATCAACAGCACAAGTGGGAGCAACCATAGCTAACCTGTTAAAAACAAAGCAATAATGATTTGGTAGAATATTGATGAGATGAAAGGAAGATGGCTGGACAAACCATGGCGGAAAAAATCCTAGCCCGTCATGCTAAGAAAAACCGAACAGAACCGGGTGAGATTGTTGAAGCAGGCATCGACCTAGCTATGAGCCATGAAATGCTGGGCTCTCTGGTTCTCCCTCATCTAAGGGAAGCCGGAGTTGAGAAGTTTTGGAATCCGGATCATGTTGTTGTTGCACTTGATCATTGGGGACCCGCATCATCAATCGAAGCCGCAGCGCTCCATCAAAAGGTTAGAAAAATTGTTCAGCGTTTTGAGATTTCTCACTTCTATGATGTGGGTGTGGGGATTAGCCATCAGGTTCTAGCAGAAAAAGGGCATCTACGCCCTGGCGAATTATTGGTTGGGACCGATTCTCATACTACCACTGGGGGAGCCTTTGGGGTCTTCGCCACAGGCATTGGCGCTGCTGACATGACAATCGTGTTAGCGACAGGTCGCTTGTGGTTTCGTGTCCCCGAAACAATCCAAATTGATATTTCAGGCAAACTTCCAGGGATGGTTATGGGAAAAGACATCATCCTACACTTATTGGGCCAACTTGGTACAGGAGGAGCTGCATACCAGTCTGTTGAGTTCCATGGCAAAGGTATTTCCAACCTGAGTTTGGATGCAAGAATGACCCTAACAAACATGGCTGCAGAAGCTGGTGCAAAAACAGCAATCATTGCACCAGATGCCCTTGTAGAAAAATATGTGAAGGCACGAACAACCATCCCCTATAAGCCTGTTATCCCTGATTCTGATGCATCATATATTCAGACATATCAGATTGATATTGGAGACCTTACGCCTCAAATTGCGCTTCCACCACTTCCCACTAAAGTCGTCCCCGTCGCGGAAGCAGAAGGCACAGCAATTGATCAAGCGTTCATTGGGTCATGCACTAATGGGCGCCTAGAAGACCTCCGAGTTGCTGCACACATTGTCCAAGGGCAAGAAACTGCTAAGGGTATTCGTTTTCTCGTCATGCCTGCCAGCAGGGAAATCTACCAATCTGCTCTAAATGAGGGGCTAATTGAAATCCTTGTCAAAGCAGGTGCAACCCTTGGACCATCAACGTGTGGTCCATGTTTTGGGGGACACTGCGGGTTGCTTGCGCCAAGAGAAGTTTGCATTAGTACATCTAATCGTAACTTCAAGGGTCGAATGGGGAGTCCAGATGCTGACATCTATTTAGCATCTCCTGCGACAGTGGCTGCCAGTGCATTAGCAGGTCACATTACTGACCCGCGTAAAGGAGATTGAAATCCAATATGACAAGGTTTTCGAAAATTGTTACACCACTAGATGGACATGCATGGTGTTTTGGTGATAACATAAGTACTGATGACATCATCTCAGGTGTTTATCTTTCTTATCCTACAATTCAAGAGATGGCACCTTTCACCTTTGCAAATATCCGTCATGAATTTGCAGAGAAAGTAAAGGAGAATGACATCGTTGTAGGAGGGCACAATTTTGGCATTGGCTCAAGTCGCGAGGAGGCAGTTGCTGTACTCCGAGTACTCGGTGTTGGAGCTGTCCTTGCAATCTCATTCAGTCGTACATTCTTTCGTAATGCCTATAATCTAGGGCTACCTGCTATTGAAGTTCCTGTGCTTGCTACAAATCATAACTTAATTCGTGATGGTGACCAACTAGGAATCCACTTAGAAAAGGGAACCCTTCTTAACCATCGAACTGGACAAACCATTCAATTAACAAAGATACCGACATACCTTCTCAAGTACCTGCAAGCAGGTGGAGCGATAGCGCTACTAAAACAAAAAATGAAACATAAATAGAGAAAGACAATTTGTGAGGAGTAATAATCAAGTCATTAGCTAAGATAATTTTTTCTAATTATGTTCCTGTAATTCAATCGATAGGTCTTAACTACAAGTGGTGATATTATCAATTTCTCCGGCGCTATGGATGACCCATTTGACAGCAAGCGGACCAAAAAGTTGGAAAATGAGTGTAGAAATCCCAATTACTCCAACAATAAACATGCTGTAATGGGGAAAACCCAGTTCTAAAAATCGATTGGCGATGACGACGCTTAATCCAACAGCAACACCAGCTTGACTAAAGAGACTTAGCCCGAGATAGCGTTTGACAGCCGGTGGATTATCTCCAAGATTTGCGGCAAGGCGGGGACCGAGGTATTTTGCAGTTGCTCTTGCTGCGACATAGATTAGAGCCGTAATAACAATAAATGCGCCTCCAATATTGATTACAGCTGGATCAACCATTCCAGCGCCAAATAAAACGAAGAAGAATAGAATTACAGGGCTGAAGATTTTTTCAGCTTCGTTCCCAAGCTCTTCAGCTTGCTTGGGAACACGGTTTCCCAGCACAATACCAAGAACCATACACGAGAATAAATCACTGATGTGCAAGAGCTCTGCAATTCCAATGAGGAGGAGGATTACACTTACTAACAGAAGGATGAAACGACCATAGTCATCGACGCGACTTAGGATAGAGGCTAGAAGAAATCCAGTGATAACACCAATTATGAGGGAAAGACCGATTTCAATCAAAGGGGTAGCGATAATAGCAAAGAGCGTGATTCCTGCAGGACCTAGGAACATAATGGTTATGCTGATGAGTACGCTTGTAAGGATAATAGCGATAACATCGTCAATAATCAAGATGAACATGATTGCATCGGTAACTGGCCCGCGACTCTTGAACTCCCAGATTACATCAGCTGTTGCAGCAGGAGCAGTTGCACTCGCTAAACCTGCCAAGAGTAAAGCAGGTATTGGATCAGCAAGCCAGAAGAACATGATTGTAAATACAAGGAGCGCGGAACCAAGGCTTTCAGCAATGACGATGGGGATTAGGTTTCGAGCCTTGCTTCGAACAGTACTAAGCTTGAGTTCATTGCCAATATTGAAACCGATGAAACCAAGTGCAACAGATGTCACCAATGGTGAGAAGGAGAGGAGTGTGGAGTCGATGAGTCAAAGAAAAAAGGGTCCGAGGAGTATGCCAGTTAGGATAAAGCCAAGGACTTGAGGGATGCCAACCCGACGCTGTATCTCTGCACTAATTACAGATAAGACTACAATAAGACTGACAATCAGAATGAATGGATATTCTGAAATATACTGTAGCATGGAATTCACTGCATAATCTTCATTAACTAGTTCTGCTGAAGAGACGATTCTAGTTTATATTAATATTTAGCTATGGAAAACAGAAATAATCTGGATTGAGGAAATACCGTTTTCTACATAATTACCTCCAATCGGATTGTCAATTTTAGGGTAAAAACACAGAAAAGCAAGTCGCATTCTTAATGAAGAATATGTGGTTGCTTCTATATTCCACTGCATTTTGGATATTTGCTATAATCTTCATCTTGATTCAGAGTATTCAAGATGATGATATTTCACTCAAAAGTGACCGCATCAAGAATATGCCCCGACCCTTGTCAACATTAATCAAGACCGTACCAGCGGGACTTGCGGCTATCTTTGTATTTCTTCTAAGACCCAGTGATGCGTTATTCTATTTTTTGATAATTCTTGGATTGTTCTTATGTCTCTTGGGCGATGTTGGCATGGAGATTAATTTACTGCCAGGAATTGGCTTGTTTGCTTTAGCTCAGATAGATTTCGCAGCGGCATTCCTTCTCCAGAGTTTAGCTTTGGGCATCACAACGGAGGCTATTATGTTGCTACTTCCGTTGATTGTCACTGTTGCAGTATATGCCATTCTTTTACTAAGGTATCTTCATGGATCTGAACAAGGATTGGGAAAATTTAGAGTGCCCATTATTTTCTACGCTTGTGTAATATCCATAATGTTGTGTCTTTCTCTCCTGCTCTGGATCACTTCAGGAATCCTACTAGGAATAGTAGTCGCGGGTGGAGCAGCGATTTTTGTAATGTCAGAGTCCATGATTGGAATAACAGAGTTCCATCACAAGATGCCCAAAACAGCCATCAAAGTGTTGGGTAGTTATTATCTAGCGATTTTTCTCCTTTCATTAAGTGTGTTAATCTACATTTTCTAGCTTAATCAGCTCATTGAGCTTTACTGTTCGGTAGAGCCCCCTAGCTTATCGTGTACTCTCTGAGCAAGAGGACGTGTCATTGTGGGTACGCTAGCAATCTCGTCTATAGAGGCTTTTGCTATGGCATCTAAACTACCAAAGTTTTGCAGTAGACGATAAGCCCGATTAACACCAATGCCTGGAATTTCAGTGAGAACTAATTTGACTCCTTTCTTTCTTCGGAGTGTACGGTGGTAGGTGATGGCAAAACGATGGGCTTCATCACGCACACGCTGCAATAAACGTAGTCCCTCCCCATCAGGAGCTAGTCTTATCGGTGATGGCTGCCAAGTTACATAGACGAGGTCCTGTTCTGAAGGATCACCTTTGGCGAGTCCAAGAATTGGAATTTTATCAGAACCGATTGACTGTAATGCTTTTTGCGCCATATTGAGATGCCCTCTTCCACCATCGATGAGAATGAGGTCTGGTATTGGTCTAGCGTCTGCGAGTAATCTACGATATCGACGTTCTACTATTTCATGTATCATGGCAAAATCGTCTTGGCGTGTCGTTTCACGTATTTTGAATCTGCGATATTCCTTCTTGGCAGGAAGACCATTTTGGAAAACAACACATACCCCCACAGATATTGTTCCTTGAATTGTGGATACATCAAAGCCTTCGATATGTCGGGGTTCCTGGGGTAACTTGAGTTGCTCTTTGAGTTCAGAGTAAGCCCGTTGAAGACGTAGTTCATCAGCGGCAAGTCGTTCTACTAATTGTTGCAGATGAAATTGAGCATTCTCATTCGCCATGTCAACTAGACTTTTTCGTGGACCTTTCTTAGGATGAACAATATGGACAGGCCTTTTATCTTTGCGACGTTCAGTTAGCCAGTTTTCCAAGAAACTCGTATCCTGCACTGGCAGAGGGATGATAACTTCATCTGGTATTTGGGTAGCCCGTATGTAGTATTGTTTGATGAAGGCTTCAAGCACATCTTGGTCTAGATGAGTGGAGGGTGCGCTAAGTGGGAATGGCTGCTGTCCAACAATTCGACCAGCTCGTAAAACCAACAACTGAATTAATGCATCAGGACCTGCACGTGCGAATCCCAGAACATCTCGATGGCCAGGCAGTTTGTCCCAGACTGTTGCCCGTTGAGCTTGTCGCCCCAATTGCACCGCTTGTAAACGATCACGGAAGCGGGCAGCCTTCTCATATTCCTGAGCCTTTGATGCTTTTTCCATAAGCTGACATAACTGGTTCTCAAGTTCGTCATGGCGACCCGTTAGCATGAGAATAAACTGATTTACAATGTCAGAGTATTCAGCCTCAGAAATTTTCCCAACACAAGGAGCTGCGCATCGTCCAATGTCATATTTTAGACATGGTCGTTGCCGTTTCCCAGGCACTATGGTTCTGCGACAGGTAGCTAGGGGTACAACTCTTATGATGGATTTGAGAAGTCCATCCAAGGCTTTTACATTGGAGTAAGGACCAATGTATTGGCTTCCATCATGGACTATCTTTCGTGTTTTTTCTGCACGAGGAAAAGTTTCAGCCATGGTAATTCGGACATAGGGGAAGCTTTTGTCATCCTTTAGACGAACATTGAATCGTGGCTTATGCGATTTTATCATGTTGTCTTCAAGGATTAAAGCTTCAGATTCATTGGCAGTAACAATAACTTCAATATCTCTGGTCATTTGTCCGATGGGAGAAAGGATTTGACCTTGAGCTAGTCCCCGGAAATGAGAGGGCACCCGTTTTTTCAGTGACCGAGCTTTTCCAACATAGATGGCTCTTTCTTTGCCATCATATAATATGTAGACACCTGGTTTATCCGGTAACTGCTCAAGCTCCTGCTCAAGTGTCATATTTTTCGTCCTTTTTTGTAATTCTCATCTAGCCTATTATGAATAGTGAAATATCCAATTTACGCTTACGAAATTATCGTAGCGCTAATTTGTAATCATGGGAGGATTTGACTTCTGCTTAGTAGAAGCTTGATTCAAGATTGAACGAAGAACAGCACCAGTATGAGATTCATCAACTTTGGCGACTTCCTCAGGAGTACCATAAGCAACCAATCTTCCACCATCATCTCCTCCTTCAGGACCCAAGTCGATGACGACATCAGCACTTTTTATGACATCAGGATGGTGTTCGATTACAATAACTGTGTTGCCCGCATCCACTAACTGGTTCAATACGTCCAATAGCTTCTGCGTGTCTGCATGGTGCAATCCAGTGGTTGGTTCATCCAAGATATACAGGGTTTGACCAGTACTTCGTTTACCCAGTTCACGACTCAATTTGATTCGCTGAGCTTCCCCACCACTTAGTGTGGGGGACGGCTGCCCAATTTCTAAATAATTAAGTCCAACATCTTGGAGGGTCTTTAAGACCCTAGCAATTTTGGGGATAGGTTCGAAGAACTCGTAGGCTTCATCAACAGTCATATGGAGGATTTCATGGATAGTCTTACCTTTGAAGCGGACCTGTAGTGTTTCCTTGTTGAACCGTTTACCATGGCATTCTTCACAATTGACAAAGACGTCAGGAAGGAATTGCATCTCAATCTTTAGAAAACCTGCACCTCCACATGCTTCACATCGTCCGCCCTTTACATTGAAGCTGAACCGTCCAGGCTTATAGCCGCGTTTTCGAGCTTCTTCCGTTTTAGAAAATAGCTCTCTAACCGGCCCCCATAAGCCAGTATATGTTGCAGGATTTGATCGTGGTGTTCGTCCGATTGGAGATTGGTCAACAAGGATAACTTTGTCAATTTGGTCAGCGCCAAGCAGTTCATCATGTGGACCAGGCTTAGCACCCATGCTTGATATCATCCATTCGGATTGTGTTCGGCGATGTTTTCTGAACTCCCAAACCAGTGCAGAGTATAGTGTGTCTGTAACGAGTGTACTTTTTCCAGAACCTGACACACCAGTTACGCAAATGAATTTACTTAAGGGGAAAGTCACATCAATGGTTTTCAGATTACGGTGCCTGGCACCTTTCAGTTTGATACTAGCACCATTTCCTTGACGGCGATGTTCGGGAATGGGTATGAACCGTTCACCGCGTAAGAACTGACCAGTCACTGACTTCGGATTTGCCATAATATCACTAACAGTGCCAGAGGCAACAATCTGTCCACCATGAGTACCAGCACCAGGACCAAGATCGATAATCCAATCTGCTGCTCGAATGAAACCCTCGTCATGTTCAACAACAAGCACTGTGTTTCCAAGATCTCGAAGTTGTAGGAGCATAGAAAGCAAGCGATTATTATCTCGCATGTGCAATCCAATGCTGGGTTCATCAAGGATGTAAGTGACACCGACAAGGCGCGACCCTATCTGTGTAGCTAATCTGACCCTTTGAGCCTCGCCTCCTGCCAAAGAAGAAGAAAGACGATCTAATGTTAAGTAATCTAGACCTACAGCAGAAAGGAATTGAAGACGTTGAGAGATTTCCCGAAGGGTTAGTTTGGCAATCGTTTTTTCTTTATCTGTTAATTTTAGATTCTTGATGAATCGGATTGAATCAGCTATTGAGAGTTGGACAATATGATCTATACTTTTATCATTAATTGTCACAGCGAGTGCTTCAGGTCGAAGACGCCTCCCTTTACAGACTGGGCAGGGAAGCTGCGCCATGAATTCTACAATCGATGACCGGACAACTTCAGAACGTGTAGTTCGGTATCGATACTTCAATCCGGGAATGGCACCCATTGTAGGTTGTTCAGTTATCCACTCCCACTTACGACCAGAATTGGTTACTCCCCTATGTTCAAACCTAATCGCTTCGTCACCAGAACCGTAGAGAAGTATCTTCTGATTTTCAGGAGCAAGGTCCTTGAAGGGCGTATCCAAGCTAAAGCCAAAATGCCTAGCTATACTATTTAGATTTCTTAGTCGCCATCCCTGCAAAGGGATGGAATAACAAGCGATTGCACCCTCTCGAACTGATTTATTCTGATCGGGAATGATAAGGTCAGGATCTACCTCTAACGTATAACCTAAACCCTTGCATTCAGGACATGCACCATAGGGAGAGTTGAAACTGAAGAGCCTTGGAGCCATATCAGGGAAGCTGATCCTGCAGACTGGACAACCAGCTGATTCACTGAATAAATGCTCTTGGTCTCCCTCCACATCTACGTTGACCAAGCCTTTACCGAATTCTAGTGCGGTTTCAATTGACTGGGTGAGTCGTTGTTCCACGGATGGTTTGATTACAAGTCGGTCAACAACTATTTCTATAGTATGAAGCTTGTATCGGTCTAGCTTAATTTCCTCTTCGTCAACCCGACACTCCTTTCCATCCACACGAACCCGGATGAAACCCTCACCTTGCAACTTTTTGAATAATTGCGAATATGTTCCTTTTCGTCCCTGCACAACAGGAGATAGGACGCGAATGCGTTTTCCTTCGCCAAAGCCCATTATTTGTTGCACAATTTGCTGAGCTGTTTGGGGTGAAATTTGTCGTCCGCATTTGTGACAGTGGGGTATTCCGATGCGAGCCCAGAGTAATCGCATATAATCATAGATTTCCGTGGTTGTTCCCACGGTGGAGCGGGGGCTTCCTCCTGCTGAACGTTGGTCAATGGAAATAGCGGGGCTAAGTCCTTCAATGGAATCAACATCAGGCTTATCCAAGCGTTCCAAGAACTGACGTGCATAGGCAGAGAGAGATTCAACATATCGGCGTTGTCCCTCTGCGAAGAGTGTGTCAAAGGCTAGAGATGATTTGCCAGACCCAGAGATGCCTGTGATTACTACGTATTTGCCGCGAGGTATCTGGACTGAAACGTTCTTCAGATTGTGAACGCGAGCACCTTTGACTGTAATGAATTTCTCTTTGCTCACTAATTTTTCACCAATATCGCTCCCACAGATTACATGGCTTTCAATAACTTTTACGGTTTGTTCACTCGCTCATGAAGCACTTGTGTGGTTTCACCCATTCCCTTTGTAGATGTTTTTCAGAGTTATTCTAACAATTTGTCTGTTTGAGCAGACAATAACACTGGAGAGGTCACTGAAAGTAATGGATCTGATTTGATTAACTACGACCCTTTCTCTTGCGGGGCTGCTTACCCTCCATAGAACGTAGACCCATATATGCCTCAATCTCTGTTATTAGGTCGCGGAGTTCAGCAGCACGTTCAAAATTTAGCTCATCAGCTGCTTGGAGCATCTCCTCCCGCAGCTCAACAGTTAGTAAAGCTAGGTCACCTTCGTTTGCTGTTCGCCAGTTTTTAGGCATCTGCACACGCGTAGAAGCTTCAGCAGCAACACGCTGGACACCCTCTGCTATATCCGTTATTGACTTGACAATTGTACTGGGCGTGATACCGTGTTCCTTGTTATAGGATATTTGTAGCTCTCGTCGTCGATTGTTTTCACCTATTGCGCGTTCCATCGAATCCGTCATTTTATCAGCGTACAATATGACGGTACCATTTACATTCCTGCTAGCTCGTCCCATTGTCTGTATTAGGCTAGTTTCTGAGCGAAGGAAACCCTCCTTGTCAGCATCAAGAATAGCTACAAGAGACACTTCAGGTAAATCCAAACCTTCCCTGAGTAGATTGATTCCAACTACGACATCGAATTTTCCTCGCCTAAGATTGCGTAGAACCTCAATTCGCTCAAGTGTACCGACTTCGGAGTGAAGATATTCAGCCTTAACACCAGCGTGAACGAGGTAGTCTGCAAGGTCTTCTGCCATTCGCTTTGTTAGTGTGGTGATGAGGACCCTTTCATTCTGCTTAGTGCGCTTGTGTATCTCGGCAATAAGGTCCTCCACTTGACCTTCAGTTGGTCTGACAATTATTTTGGGGTCGACCAAGCCGGTCGGACGAATGATTTGTTCTACAACTTGTAAGCTATGTCTTCGCTCATAATCAGCAGGAGTAGCGGAGGCATAGAGGACATTACGCATGTAGGGTTTGAATTCTTCAAAGGTTAGAGGACGATTGTCGAAAGCTGAGGGAAGGCGGAAACCGTAATCCACAAGGTTTCTTTTACGAGAAAGGTCACCATGGTACATTCCATGAAGTTGAGGAATAGTGATATGCGACTCATCAATAACAAGGAGAAAGTCTTCAGGGAAATGATCAAGGAGACAATACGGCTTTTCACCCGATTGGCGACCATCAAAGTAGCGGGAGTAATTCTCAATACCACCAGTCCAGCCCACTGTGCTGAACATTTCAATGTCATATTTCACTCGTCGTCGCAGACGGTCTGCCTCCAAGATCTTATTCTGTGACTCTAACTCCTTTACCCGCGCTTCAAGTTCAACTTCAATTGCCTTAATTATTTCTGGAAGTCTTGATCTCTCTGTTGTGAACTGCTTGGCAGGAAAGATACGGATACTCTCGCGTTCACCGATAATACTGCCCTTGAGCGGAGCAATATCTACAATTCGTTCGATGGTGTCACCTAGGGTTTCAAGTCGGATAGGTGTATTCGCATATGCAGGGAAGATTTCAATAACATCTCCCCTCACACGAAAAGTTCCGCGCTTAAAGTCAAAATCATTCCTATCATAATTTATCTGAACCAATCTGGCAAAGAGTTCATCCCGGGAAATCTCCTGCCCCTTATTCAATTCAACAACAAGGTTACGATAAGAGCCAGGCGGACCGGTTCCATATATGCATGACACTGTGGCAACAATGAGCACATCACGCCGCACCGCTAAGGAGGCCTGGGCTGCCAGCCGCATCCGCTCAACTTCCTCATTAATAGAGGAGTCTTTCTCAATGTAAGTATCTGAAGTGGGAAGATAAGCTTCGGGTTGAAAATAATCGTAATATGAAACATAATATTCCACTGCATTCTTCGGAAAGTATTCTCGGAACATACTACAGAGCTGAGCTGCCAAAGTCTTGTTTGGAGCAATTACCAAGGTGGGTTTCTGAAGGGTCGCTACAACAGAGGCAACAGTCAGAGTTTTTCCTGAACCTGTGACGCCGAGGAGAACCTGCTTGTTTTTTCCCGTCTGAAAGCCTTCTACCATGTTCCTTATGGCTGTGGGCTGGTCGCCGCGTGGTGTGAATCTTGGGTTTAATTCAAACTGCTGCATTGGGCGTTGTGTCACCGAGAAAGTGCGCCTCCCGGTTCAGATGCAGACATCCTGCTTTATCACTTTTATGGGGTTCCTGATAACTCAAACAAGGTGGTTTGTATTTTATTAGATGCTATCTTATTAGCGAATATTTAGGAGGGAGAGGTTTTACTTGGATAGCTCTTGCAACATATAGTAATCAATTTTCTATCGATGCAGTAACAGGATTCTTGGAAATAGTCCAACCATTGCTATTCCCTGAAAGAAGGGTAAGACCAGAAGTGCAAAACTGATCATAATATATGGTCCCTGCATCATGGTTCCTGAGGACGCGAATAGGACCCAAAATGTAACAGGTATGAGAATTAGGCCTATTATTGATAGATTTAATCCCAAGCTGGCATTTGCAGATTCCTTTGAAGTGCGGAGTTTTCTGCAATCATAATATGTTGCTACTATTTGTAAGACAGCTATTTCGATGGCACCTAGCCAAACGGTGAATAAGCCCAATGGCATTACATGGAATAATCGAATTGCAGCGTTTATGTGCTCTTCAAGACCGTTATATACTCCAGAGGTGAATGGGATTGGGAATTTTTCTTGATATATTGGGAAGAATGGTCCAAGGAGAATGAAATAGGTCCAATAAATGATTAAAATTGTATAAACGATGATGTTAATTGATAATGATCTACTTCTCGCCCTATGAATAACCTCTAAGTCAATTTTACTAACAGGAGGTAAACGTCGTTTTAAAAAGATACTAAGGCTAAGTAGAAATATGCTGATAAATAAATATCCAACCAATGCCATCCATACTAGCTCGCCACCTAGTGTTGGAAATTCAGGCAGTCGTGCTACTAGTGTTCCTGTATGAATATCAGTAACAAGAAAAAAGCCCCCATACTGACTTGTTGTCACTGTGCACTTCTTATGATAGAGCCAGCTTTCCATATTGACACTATATCCCCATTGCCATACTGGATATCCATTCTCATCAATACGAATTGCTAGCATGACTTCCTGATTGTCAATAGTTGGAGTGTTTCCTACCCCAGCGAGGAGATAACCTTGGTCACAAACAACGATATCCGTTGCTTTGAAGTAATATCCCTGATAATAGGTTTTGTTCCAAAGGAGATTTCCATTATTATCAATACAGATAGTTAATACTGAAGTGTCATCTGGGGGATAGGAGGCATCAGAAATCATTCCAGCCAATAGGAAACCATCATTGTTGTGGTGAACTACTGTGTATCCTTCTTCCCGTCTAGAACCTCCATAATTTTCTATCCATTGAATTGTACCGCTTGAATTCAGACGAACTGCTAGAGCATTTTCATTTTCTTCGTCTCCGGGCATAGTGTCAATTGAACCGACTAGAAGAAAGCCGCCATCAGTACAAGTAACGGCATCCCAAGCTTGTTCATCATTTGTGCTATCATATGTTATATTCCACAGGGGGTTACCATTTGCATCAATACGGATTGCCCACAAGTCGGTTTTTTCATAGTCATCATGGTAAATTGAACCCACAATAAGGGCACCGCCATCAGAGCATGAGACAGCACCATGAACCGATTCATCATAAACCCCGCCATAAGATCGGTTCCACAGGGCAAAACCTGTATTGTCAATGCAAACTGCCCAAGCTTGGTCGGGGTCTGGATAGAGATTAGTGCCCACGAGTAAGAACTTACTATCATTGAATCGAATCACAGTTTCTAAACATGTTTCAAAATGTCGCGTTTTGTAGACTTGCTTCCAGAGTAATCTACCCATTGGGTTTATTCGCATTGCAAAATACCCTTCCCCCCATAAGCCTGAATAACCAGAAGATCCTGCCAAAAGGATATCACCATTGTCACATTCGATGACTGCTCGTCCGACCAATCTTTCCTCCATACCATAGTCCTGCATCCATTCATTCGGCGATGCAAAAGGAGACCAATCAGCATTACCAAGTAAAATAACACTGCCAATAAGACTAACTGGCAAAAGCAATACGAGGATAACCAAGGTAATTGTACGCTTCACCTAAACCCCCCACATAGGCAAGCAGATAAGATACTTAACAAATTAGGGCATAAAAAAGTTATCACCAATCTAATGCTAAAGAGATTCTAAGATTGCAGACTTATTTATTGCTGTAACGACTTCTTCGAGTGCAAATATAAAAAAAGATGAGGGCACGGGGATTGTTTGTATCGAATGCCGTGTGCCCTTCTAAATTTGTGAGATAACATTTTTCAGAACTGAATGATGACGATGCTCATCTTGCAGTATGTGTTCAAGAATTGCTTTGATGGTTGGTTGCTCAGTTATTTTGATTTCTTCTTCCATTTTGATATGATTTCGTAACTCTCGTTGAGCAACGAGTTTGTCTGTCCAGCGATCTTCATGAAAATCAGCGAAAGAGTAGGGTTGTTTCTTGAGTACCTTTTCAATGGTGCGGTACATCTTCCCATGTTTTCCTGAGTCCATCGCCATTTCTTCCATGAGAAGTCTAATCGCTGCGTTATCAGTCATTTTTGCTGTCTTTGTGTAGATTTCGACAGCTTTGTCTTCAACTTTGATTTGTCGTCCAATCATTTCGAGTAATTTCTCGTGAACCAAGTAAGTTACACCTCTTATGTCAGATTAATCAAATTGAAGATTGAACGATA
>JABXGU010000293.1 GCA_016550415.1 archaeon
CAAGAGTAAAACAAGAAGTAACTTCTTTCTCTGCTCAAGTACCATTTATGCTCGCCTCCCGATCTGTTGAATCTCTTCTCCAGAGATTCCGGTTTATGAGGATTTACCTATTAATACCTAAATCATAGGGAAGAAGTCAATCATTTAATACCCGCAGGGCTTCATATCCACTAGGTCTTCTTGACGTTGGAAGCTTCTCGCCTATTAGCTTCATTTATGATGTTCTTGATATCTCTAACTATACTATTGTCAACGGGTTCAGGCTTGTGCTCCTTCAGTATGTCTGTGGCTTTTTCGCGAACTCTTCTCAGCAGGTCCTTAGAACCTTTCTTGGCCCAAGCAGCTACTGTATTTCTATCCATCAGCGTGGGAAACCAAAACTCTGTGTTTACAAACTTAAGTGTATGTTTGTGGCTGAGAAAATGACCTCCTGGCCCCACGTCTGCGACCACATCTGTCGCAAGGGTTTCATCATTGACTTCCATACCCCTGGCGATTCTGTCGCACATGGCTGCAATTTCATCGTTAATCACAAGCATCTCAAGACTTCCAGTCATTGCAGATTCGATATATCCGCAGTCATGAATCAGGTTTGTACCGCTTAATGTAGCCATTAACCCGCTCATGGTTGCCTCGGATACAGCCTGTCCATCAACCACCTTAGAGTCCGTGACCCCACCGGTTCCAAAGAATGGGAGTCTATAGTATCGGGCAAGCTGTGCTCCTGCGGCATTTATGATTGCGAATTCTGGGGATCCATACGATGCAATGGCTGTTCGCGGGTCAAAAATCATTGAAATATTCCCCCAAATATAGGGCGCTCCTTTTCTAACGAGCTCGGAAACCACCAGCCCTGCCAATATTTCGGCGTTTGATGCTGCGAGAGTCCCTGCAAGGGTGATGGGACCTGTGGATCCTGCAACCATCAATGAACCATAAATCACTGGCAATCCGGCTTTTGCACATTCTATAACATTCTCTATGTAGATTTTGTCATGTTTCAAGGGAGCTGTTGGTTCAGAATATAATGTCAGAAGAGGTTTTTTTCTGAGTTCTTCTTCCCCACCCATTATCAAAGAAGCTATTTTTATGGCATCTCTTGTGGTCTCAGGACTGTAAGTGATTCCGACCATTGGTTTTTCAGAATTGAGTAATGTCTCAGAGATTTCGTGAAGATCTTGGGCTCTTCCTTGATAATCTAATGCACAACAAAATTGCTCAACGAATCTCATATTTGGTAATCCATCTGCTAGCCTAGCTGCCTTTCCAATATATTCTTTTCTAGCTGGCTTCCTGTCTCCTCCGATGTCCATGAACTTTACGGTGGTGGAACCCATTCCAAAGAAGACCCTGCTATTTTCAAGCTTTATATCATGTTCTGGCTTCCTTCCACATAACACAATCCGTTCTGGAGCTTTCTGTAAAGCTTCTTTTACGAGGTATGAAGGTATTCTAACGATCTGATTCTTCTCGTCAACAATTGCTCCTGCATCCCTAAGGATCTTGATAGCTAAGTCGCTCCCAAAAAACATACCTACTCGTTCCAGTATCTCAAGTGTTGCCAGATGTACCTGATATAGCTCATCATTGCTGAGTATAATCAATTTTGCTCGCATATCATCACCTTCTTCTCCTGTCCGGCTGCATCGATTTAATGATTCTGTACGTGGAAGCCAACTCCTTTATTTATGTTGCACTAATCTACTTCATCGGGAAACACTTCCTTGAGCCGCCATATTCCAAAGTCAGAAATGGTCTTTTCAGTTTCGACAGGATTATACCATTGTTTCTTAGTACCCACTTTTGCTCGCATCTTCCACCTAAATCCCTTTGGCTCGTTTTCTACGATATGTAGCAACTTCGATCCTTTCGAAATAATATCCTTCCTGTCCGATTTGGAAAGGTTCAGCAGAAACTTAAGCGGGTCCTGTTTGGAAGCCCACTCCTCGGCATGCTCAATCAAATCTATGATCCTTTTCAGATTGGTTGTAGCTGTATAATAGAAGCCCCAGTCTTTGACAATCAACTTGGCAATATAATTGCCGTTCACTGTTTCTTTCTCTGATTCACCTATATCATGGGCCCGTAACAGAAGCAGAACATCCTTGATATCTTTCAGATCGAGAGCCTCCCACATCTGCAATTTTTCCAGCAACAGATCAGTAACAGTTATTGTCGGAGACTCCAATTCTAGTCGCTTACGAAAATTGATTGGATGGTTTGCGACCATTAGTTCATCGAAGAATACATCGGTAAACCACCACAGCTTAGGGTGGAAGTAGATATCCCTCTTGGAGATTGCCGAAGAGAGTGTTGTCTTTCTTTTTATATAGTTGAAATTTTCCTTAAAGAAATCCTTCAGTTTCTTGCGGTATTTTCCATAGGACATAAAGTCCAAATCACTGAATTCTTGTTCCTTTTTCCCAAGCCTGACCAATTTTTTGGCGAATTCTTCAAACTCCATGCAATGGAGTCTTATGGCAATGCCGCCAATAATCCTTATGACGATCCCCTTTTCAGAAGCCACTTCGACTATTCTCTTCGCCTCCTCCAGGAATTGCTCGGATGGAATTATGCCTTTCCATTCAGCTGGTAGTTTTCTCTTCAAAGTCTCCCCCAATGGATTACCTCCAGATACTGGATACTAGTTAGAATGATAAACTAGCTAATTTCTTTTTTCCTCCTAGATTCACTCAAAAAAAAGAGGAAAGGGAATTGAGTTTTCACTCTGCTGGGATTTCCCCGTATATCTTGTCGATATCGATACCTTGCCTTCTTCTGTATGATTTCATTATTAGGTAGAGAATCGCAGAACCAACGTAGCAGCCTACAAGGAATAGCAGCGAATACAGGTTTCGATAGCTAACTGCGTATAAGTTTCCAGGATCGATAAGCCACATGAACAGCAGGTAGAACAGGAAACCGGCTGTTACCGTACTGATAAGAGATATTAGTGGCACTCCTCCTACCTTGTACTTCGAAATGGGTGAGGCCTTATACAGTTCCTTCTTTCTCCATGGCAAGATTATTGCTGCTATTGAGGTGAAGAAGTACATGACTGCGATAGCCAAAACCGCATCCAAGAAGATTGCTGAGAATCCTGGAAGATACGAATATGGGATAGCCAATCCTAGGGAGCCAACGCCCATTACGATAATGGTATTTACAGGAGCTCCAAACCTAGTTGAGACTTGTCCGATCCATGAAGGAAGTGTTCTGTCAAATGCCATGGCGAACATACACCTAGTAGATGATAGGAAAAGTGTTCCTGCCCAGCCCCAGAACCAGAACGACATACTAATTATTAGCCAAACTGAGAAAATAACATTGTTGAAGTACGCTGCGACTAGCATTGGTCTGTACGGGAATATAGGCAAAGGTGCTGCCGTCGGATCATAGCCTAAATACCAGTTCCAGTATACGAAATTGGATCCCTGGAAGAAATTATAGCCAAATGTCATGAAGATGCTGCCCAACATAAGGATTGCACCAGCACCACCGAGTATGTTGGCTGTCATCATCTGGTTCAAGTTCCTCTTGTATTCGCTAGCTCCTTTTACTTCCCCGTACAGAGTTGCACCCCAATTAGGCCAGAGATTATAGAACGCAACCAATGGAATTATCGGAGCACTTGCAGCAAAATCAAACATGGTATTTTCAAATGGTGTGAAGCTCGATAATCCATACCATGAGTTTAACGTTGTGTTGGCTATATCAATAGTATCTGCATAAGCAGTTGGCGTTGGATAGCCAAATGCTTGTGCAAGATTGTTAAATGAGGTCTCTGCAACACCAATGTTCATCATGTACGTGCCAACTAAGAATGTCAGCAGACCAGCCAAACATATGAAGAAGCTGATTTTCTGGATTCGTGCGTACCATTTCATTCCTAAGGCAACAATAATGGAAACATACACGACAGTAATAACTGTTCCAAGAAAGATGCCGGTTGTCCCTGTCCACCAGACTGCCCCGTCAAGTAAGGCAGTACTACCTGTGTTGTATCCTACTGATCCGAGCAGTGGTGCAACTATTTGGGTTTGAACCATGTTTCCATAGATGGGTGCCCAGAGCCACAAGCATATAACCCATCCATTTAACGAAGTGACAAAACCGGGCAATCCTCCAATTATTCTAGTTTGCCAAATGTAGTCTCCACCAGCTCGAGGCATAGCGGAGATCAGCATAGCATAGGTGACTACTTCGAAGCCTACGAAGAAGGTGCTAACAAAAATCGCGTTTACTATGTTCCCTGTTGGCATATAGCAGGCATACGAGTACCCAAACAATCCAAGCGTTATGATGTTTACTGAGAAGAAAGCGTATATGAAAGCATCAAAGGAA
>JABXGU010000294.1 GCA_016550415.1 archaeon
AGTCGGGAAAGCCCTCTGTGCCACAGGTCCCACGGCACGAGCTTCTGATATTAACTGGGATGTCCGCAACACCCAACCCCGCACACCCTACAAAGAAAGTGAAGGTAAACACTGGGAAACACGGACCTCCGACCTCTGCGACGTCGCCGGTCGCGTAGTCGTCCGTATCCTCGAAACCATTGATTCATGCAACTGCTGCATTGACTGGCTCAACAACCTCCCCCGCGGCGATATCAGCGTCCGCGCCCCCCGCCGCGTCCCACCCGGCCACGCCCTCAGCACCTTCGAAGCCCCCCGCGGCGAAGTCGTCCACTACGTCGTCAGCAACGGCAGCGACAAACCCGAACGCCACAAAGCCCGCGCCCCCACCCTCGGCAACATCCCCTCCGTTGTCGAAATCCTCAAAGGCGGAAAAATAGCCGACGTACCCATCGCCCTCGCCTCAATCGATCCTTGTTTCTCATGCACTGACAGAATTATCTTAGTTGATGAGAAAGGTAATAAGGAGGTAAAGCCCTGGGATTGGTTCCAGAAGGTCAGTCGAGAGACTCGTGAAAAAGAAAAGGCTTGGCGACGTTAGCTTTTCAATCAACAATCAGAATGAATAGTTCGACGTATTTACTTCTACTAGCTCGTATCAATTCGTTTCTAGTCTAATTATCGAATTCTCGTTGTTGCGTTAACCAAGCGTTAACGGTCTCTCGTTTATTTCCAGAGGAGGGTAATGCGAGAGTTGCCCAGCGTTTGGTATCATCCTCATTTTCAGTGTATATTTCCCAGATTGTGGATACACGTCCTGTTTCATAAATACGTATTTCTTTGAAGATCTGCCTCATTTTGATTTCAAGGCTTTGTATGAGGTCTATTTCGTCTTCGATTAGGTTGCACGGATTATTTCTGATGATTAAAATCAACTCTTTGGCTAATTGTTGATCTCGTGTTGTCCCGGCTTCTGTTTTCAGTTTCTTTAGATGTCTTTTGGTTAGTACAACCCTTTTTCTTGGTTGATCGTTTCGCACAGTTTGGAATTGTTTCTCACCATAATGTTGGATGAATATCTTATACTGGGGCGGGATTTTTGATTGAAAGTTGTACAGATCGGTTTTAGGTCCTGCGTCGAGGACATGGGCACGTTTGATTCCAAATTTCATTTGCCCGTTTCTTTCAACAAAGAATCCATCTTCGGGGATGACTTCAGCAAGATAGGCGCGTTTGGCTTCAGGCGTACCATAACGGAGGGTTTGTGGTAAACGGAAGTTTGGATTCAAGTGTTTATCACCTCGAGGGACTCCCCATTGTTCGAGGAGTCGACCTACGATTGCGGTGATGGTGAGTCGTTTGCGTTGATTGGTTAGTTCTTCGGTTTTGTAGTCTGTGTCACCGAGTGTTCGGAAAAGTTTTCTTACGTATTCGATTCTGTCTGTGTTTTTTTCGTGATAGGTTAAGACATGAGTGTTACGATTAATGTGGCAGTCGCTGAGGGCGATGGCAATGAGGCGTGCACGTAAGTCAGCGATTCGTTCTCCTTCTGGGAATTTGGGGTTTTGAACGCCGCCACCGTGTTCGAGGTTGGCGATGCGTCCGATGCGGGTGATGTGGGGTTTGATGGTGTGGAATGTCGTGTTGGTGGTGTCGGTGAGGAGGTGGAGGGTGTCGCCGTAAAGGTATTGGCTGTATTTGGTGGGGTAGAGTTCGTAGGGGATGGCACGGGATTTGTAGGTGCGTTCACGTGAGTGTTCGGTGAGTTGGTCGAGGAGTTGACCGAGTTGTTGTTTGTTGACATTGAGGTGGCGTTGGGCGGTGGCGATAAGTTCTTCTTTGATGTGGGTTTTGAGGTAGAGGAGTTCGTCTTTGTAGGTGTTGAGCCAGTGGTCGGGGTGGGTGGTTTTGCACCAGAGGTAGAGGACGTCGTCGTCGATGGCGATTCGAAGTTCTTCGTGGGTTGCGGTGAGGTTAAGGCGGTGGGTGAGTTTTTGTTCAAGTTCGGTGCGGTGGTTGGTGATAGTGTGGGCGATGGTGCGGAGGGTTTGGGGTCCAGTTTTGTGGTAGGGTTTGAGTTCGGCGATGATGAGTCGGGTGGTTGAGTTGTGGTGGTAGAGGATTTCGAGGGCGGTGGTGAGGTGTTCAGTGTTGTGTGTTTTGGGGTTATCAAGTAGGTGTTTGAAGGTTTCATAGATGAGGGAGGAATCCAGGATGTGGTCTTTGGCTTCAAGAGGGAGGTTGTGTTCCCAGTGTTGTCGAGCGGTTTCGTGGATGCGGAGGGTGCGTTCGAGGTGGGGTTCTTTTTCACCGAGGTACCAGTCGCGGAGGCGTCCGGCGGGGATGCCGGTGATGTCTTGGAGGTCCTTGTAGGTTTTGTCTGTGAGGAGACCAACTTGGCGGGCGGCGGTAAGGGTGCGGTGCCAGAGGACATGGGTGTAGGCGTTGGTGAAAGTGATGCGGGTTTGGAGGTAGGGGTGGCGTTGAAGATCGTGTTCGAGGGTTTGCCAGGCGGTGTGACCATAGGTATCGAGGAGTTGTTTGGCTTCGGGGGTGTGAGCGAGGTGGTGGCGGAGAGTGGCCCAGACCTGGATGGGTGCCCAAGCCTTATGAGCAGATTGTGTGGTGTGGGACATGGATGGTTCAGTAGAAGGGGTTGGAAAATCGGCTTTATACTCCTCAGATGGATTGTTGTCCATCATGTTTAGGGGAGGCACCTCTCCCGGGTGCCCGATTTTTGGTTCCTTTAAATGGATTACGGTATAATGGGCGGAGGTGGGTCCGGGGGTGAGGTTCTCGGAGTGTTCATTATGTATTGCAGGGATATCGCCTTTACCATTAAAATTTTAGCAAAAAGGTAAGGGTATTTCTTGTGGGTTTGGTATGACCAGCTATTTGGTTACGCATTACTATGTGTTGCTTTGGCTTGCTTTGGTTTTCTTTAGCTTGGCTATTGTGTTGTTATTTGATTGGTATTTTCTTGGGTTACCTCTTAAAGGTGTAGAGTGGGGCAGGTATTGGTGGCATGTTCCTGTTCTCCTTATTCTTACTGCTAGTATCGGTTTTGTACTTGGGTTAGGAATCCCTCAATTATTGGGTATTGGGCTAAACCCTTCTTTTGCGATTATGATTTCATGGAGTGTTACATTCGCGATCGTCCATAGTCTCTGGTTAGTCTGGGGGAGCCACTCTTAGAAATAATCTCAGGACAAGCCAACGGCTCGAAATTAATAGAGACCATCTTTGTCTTCATTGAGCTTGTTGTTTTTGAAGTAGCCTATGATTCCTCAGCCATCCCGCTCCTATTGAACGGATCGTATCGTCCTTGCGTATTCTGATGGCTCGAACGAGGAGAAGCCGTGGGCCTGGTTCCAAGCGAAGAGCCGTGAAGAACGCGAGCAGGCGAAGGCTTGGCGTTGTTAATTAGAGAGATATTGGAGGATCTTTGAATTAGTCATAATTCACTAAGAGAAAGAACGCTTTTTGTAGTGAATTCTGGATATTTTTCATAGACGTGTCGAAGAAGCTTGTTAGTTGGTAAACTTCCAAATTGTTCTACTATCTTCTCAATAATCTTTTCAAGTTCTGGATGCCTTCTCAAAATCGCTCTAGTGACAAAATCTCTTCCTTCTTGTGTTATTTCATATTTTGCAGTGTTGATTACTTCTCCTGAATCAAGGACTATCTGTAATTGTTTTTCTTGTACCCACCCGTATAGCTGGAGTATCTCTTCATCCTTCAGAACAGCAGGGCTATAAGGACCAAAGAGGTGTGGTTCAAAATCATAATCTTCATCAATTTGGTAACCCTCAGGTTTTTCCTTCTCAATTAGAAACATGAGCTTCTGAAGCTTAGTTTTTCCTACAATTCGACCTGAAAAGAAATGCATTAGAAGTAATAATTGAAATCGAGTAATTTTACTCATGGCTATTCCTCCAGTAGTTATCATATTTCTCCTCATAAATACTACAAGCTTGCCAGCCAGGTAAACGGGTCCAGATTTTTTCAGATGGAGTTTTTGGAAAAAGAACAAGTTGACCATCTACAAGGATCATGTGTGTAATTTGTTCACTGTATCTCACATTCTCTTTACCAAATGAATCAAGTTCTCCAACTCTCTGATCTGTTATTATCCGCATTTTTATTCCCCTCTCGTGGGCTAATGCTAACTTATCGATCAGTTTCAAGAGCATGTCATTTCGTAGAAGAATTTTAATCTCGTTGGCATTTTGGATATCAGCCCATGCGATTTCTAAAAACTCTGCGACCTTAAATTCGCTGGGAGGCTGTAATATGAATTTATGTGGGTACTCTAAGTATTCACTTAATTCATTTGCAGCCTCCTTTATTACTTGATAGGGGGTTTCAAGTATTGATAATATTTCTGAGACTGGTTTGGCCCTAAAGACCATTGGTTGGCTTCCTTTTGCTGGTGATTGGAGCAAGCCTTTCTCCACTAGTTTCTTTGAAATATTATAGATCTTTGTTGGTGAGATTTTGGTCTTCTTGGATAGTTCTTTGTAAGTCAAACCTGTTCTGCTTTGAAGAACCTCAGAAAGGACTTTGGCTTGGTTTTCAGGCATCCCAATA
>JABXGU010000295.1 GCA_016550415.1 archaeon
ATGGTGAAATGAACCAGAAAAAAAGGGAAATCTATTAACAAAGATGAAATCTTAGATTTTTATATTCAGGGTGAATTGAATATTGGAAATAAAAACCCTGCTTAATGCAATTTACGAGTGATTCATATTCTTAGAAAGGCTAGGACTATACGGTGTGTAGTTCTTCCTCCTGTGAACCATAGTTCGAGTAGATTTTGATTGGGGAAGAAGGACTTTTATCTGCGTTAAGAGATACATCTGAGTTAGATTCCTCGCTGAAAAAGTCAGCAAGACATCACGATTCGGAGGGAAGAGTATGTCTAAAAAGAAGAAAGGGGAAACACCCCCATCACGCAAGAAGCCAGGGCAACCTTCTAAACCTGATGATGTGGAATCAGACGAGAGAGTTATCAGAGTAAGAGAGAGGTTTTCCCGTGCAGAAGCAAGAATGAAGATGTTTGATCGGTTATCGGTTGACATCGAGTCCAAATTGAAGGAAGAAAGGAAAGGTCCCCGACCCGTGTTATCAAACATTGAGCGGGAGATCCACCGTGTCGAGCGGGACTGGAATGCATCACAACGGAAACTAGAAGACTTGAAGATGCAAAGCAGGATTCGCAAGGTAGAAATCGCAAAAGCAGAAGAAGAATTCCGCCAACAGATTCACAAGGATGTGGATCTCGAGCACCCAGCAGAATTAGACCCTGCCCAACTGGAATCCGCAAAGAAGATGTTGGAAGAAAAAGTAAAACGCATTACAGAAGCGATTGGCAAGTATGAGCAGGAAATCCCGGTGTTAATACAAGAGGAGCTTGCCCAACGAGGTCGCTTGGAACATCTAAGGATAGAAAGGGAGTCCATCAAATCAGGTTTCCGCGATCTTCCCATCGAGAAAGACCCTCGAATGACGAGCTTTCTCAAGGAACAGCGCAAGCAAAAGAAGGAATACAAAGACTTGAAGGTCGAAATGGAAGCTACCATTTCCAAAGTAAAGGGAGAACGAGGACAGCAACCAAAACGCCCAACTGACCGGAGTCCAAGAGGGAAAGGTGACAATTAGGAGGAGTTAATGAAATGAGTTTAACCACATTAGAAACCCAAATCCGCGACAACATCGCCGCCAACGCAGGCACCCTCGTTCTTGCCGGAATTCAACAACCAGCAATGGAACATCTTTTAGAAAAGATCGCCGCCGCCCTTACACTGGGAGACCCAGACATTGTTGTCAAGGACAAGTCTTTGGAAATCACAGGAACAATCGATTTACCAATTATCTCGAAAATCCAAGTGAAGCTCTGTTTTGAATTCGAAGATGAAGTAGGTATCGAGACATGTACCCTTCAATTTATAACCAGTTCAAAGGATGTAGGAGACCTTGCAGTGGAACTCGGAGGGCAAGTCCTCAATGCCTTGAAATCTGATGCCAGCGTGCCCTTGATAAGTTTCTCTCAGGTCGTTTTTACTTACAAGCCAGTGACCAAACAAACTACTCTGGAGATCAAGTCGACAGATCCGTGGACGCCAGTGGGAGAATCATTAAACATCACCATTCGTGATATAAGCATCAAAATCAGCAAGTCAGAAGAAGAGGGGGGACCTAGCGAAGGTACCGGTGCGACACTCAAGGAAATGAAATATACCGGCAAGCTTTCAGGAACGCTCTATGTTGGTCAAGCGTCGATGGAGATTTCTGCTTCTTTCCCCGATCTTGTCTTGGAAATCGAAATTAAGAATCTCGATTTTGCCACACTGTTTTCCGACCTTGGCCTTACCGATGTATCTGACTTTTTGAAATCACTTACACCCGTCGAAACGCCAGTATTCGATATCCACCTTGACTACATGGCAGCAACGAAAGCATTCTCGTTGAAGGCATCGACCGCAGGGGAATGGAAAATACTGGAGAGCCCTGCCATCTTCCTCAAACCGTCCATCCATGTCAATAGGTATATTCCCGCCCCTGGTAAACAACCGGTCGTAAACACGAATCTATCAGGTTCAATCAAGATCGGAAAGATGGTGGTCGATGTTTCTGCAACATTCCCGAATATCGAGTTTTCCGTTGATGTGTATGACCTTGATTTCTCCTCGCTTTTTTCAGACTTGGGCCTCACAGAGGTTTCTAATTTCTTGAATGGCTTACCACCGGTAAGCGCGTCCCCAGCGTTCGATATTCATTTTTATTATGTGCCCAAAACGAAAGCATTCTTTTTCAAGATGATGACAAGTGACGATTGGATGATTGTGGAGCAACCAGCGATCTCGCTTAATCCTGTCATCATGATAACGCGGGAGCCCGTTGAAGACGCTGTGACTCAACCACCCATTTCCACCACCCTTCAAGGGAGTCTCAAGATGGGCATGATTACAGCCGAGGTTACTGCAACATTTCCAAATCCAACCATCACGGTTAATATCCAGGATCTTGGCATCACCTCCCTGATTTCCAGCCTTGGCTTACCCGAAGTGTCCAGTTTTATCAATTCAGCAACCCCGATCTCGAGTCCCCTGTTCGATATCGATTTAGAATACAAACCTAGCACAGGAGCTTACACACTGCAAGTAACCACTGACGGGGAGTGGAGGCTGGTAGAAGGCTTGAACATATCCATCACCCCGGTTATCACGGTGAAACGAAAAGGAAGAACAACCGCAAAACCCACTCCCCAACCCAAACTCACCCTTGACGGAAAAATCAAGATAGGTTCCACTAATATCGACTTTTCCATTCTAACCATTGACTTGGAACAAATGCTCAAGGCAAAAACCACCTTGGATTTCCAAGCGATTGCAGCCGATCTCGGAATCGCACCCCTTCAAGATTTAATCGCAAGCTTCTCCCCACCCTCAGGCTTAGCAGTGGACCTCTCAATCTTGTATAATCTCAAGACCAAAGAATTTACCATTGATATCGCATCAGAGACAGGATTTACGGTACCGATTTACAACTTCTCCATCAGCAAAGTGAAGATTAAAGTCGCGCAGAAATTGAACGCTCAAAACCTGAAGGTCTTTTCCGTCGACATGGAAGGGACTTTCAATGTGGGCGATTTACCAATAATCATCGGTTGCACATTTCCTGGGGAGTTTACTCTAAAAGCCAGTGTTCCAATCTCAGTTGATCTATCAACCTTCGTAGGAAATTGCCTCCAAGTTTTCAAGATTCCAGTGCCACCGGGCTTAGCGCAAATAGGGATCCTAAAACTCACAAAGGTTGAGTTAGAGATTGCCCCGAAGAAACCGCTCTTTTCAGCGTTGGTCACTACGAAATCCGGTGTCGTCGAGTTTGTCGTCAAGAAAAATCCCGACACGGGAAAATGGATGGTAATCCTTGCCTTAGCTATGGACATCAACAATACGTTCAGCATGATGAATGCACCCCAGCTTCCCGAACATGTATCGAATGCGGTCTCGTCTCCTGTGCTTGTACTTTCAAATGAAGACTTTCAAATATCCGCCGACTTATCCAAACAACCGTTACAAACCGTGAAACTTACCAAGGACATCGTCAAAGGGATTAACTTTCAAGCATCATTCCACGATGACCTGATCACAAATTTGTTGAATGTTGAGGCTCTGAACATAGCTGGAAGCATTGGGATTAGCCCATTCTCGCTCGAGTTGCTGGCAACATCAACAATGTATGTTAACCTCGGAGATGTTCTCTTTCTAAAAGGATTCATTTTCGGGATTAGGTATGCAGCTACAGAGTTCATGGTCCAAGTAGGCGCAAATGTAGATTTACGAATCGGCGAGGAACTTTTGCCTTTAACATGCACAATCCGCTTGGAACTCGATCCTGCGCCGTCATTAATGCTCTCAGCCTATATGAGGGAGGAATGGAAGGAACCATTTGGTTTGAAGGGAATCACCCTGAACAATCTTGGAGTGGACTTGGGTTTCACGGTGCCTTTCGTCCCAGAGTTTGGTATTATGGCAGGGGTGACCATTGGATCCTTTACTGGAAGCGCAGCAGTCTACTTGAGTGGCCCGGTACTCCAATTGTTGAGCATAGAGTTCAACGAGTTAAACATTGGTACCATCGTTCGTTCACTCCTGGCAGGGGTTGCAGAAATCATTCCGGATCCATTCTTCACCGTCTTAGACGGGATCACAATGGAGGATGTGAAGTTTCACTATGCACTAATCAATACCACCGTTGGCGGAATCAAATACAAAGCGGGCTTTAACATGAAAGCTACGCTAGTCTTTTTCGATTTCAGGATTTCCGCAGAAGCATTGTTGGATCTGGAAGATGGGATACATATTCATGCAGCAATCGATCCTATCAACATTACATCAAATGGGTTCGAGATAATCAAACTCACCAACGCAACTGATCCGAGCCAGGGAGCTATGCTAGACTTGGACCTTCGGAGATCAAGCAAAGTTCAACTGGAGGTTTCTGGAGCGATAAGCCTTCTTGGAGAGCTCATTCAAGGTCTAGTAGATATTGATGTAGATGATCAGGGATTCTATTTGTTGGCTAGCTGCCAAATCATCGATTTGTTCTCAGCATCTTTGGAAGTGTCTGGTCCCAGTCTTGCCAATCTCCTGGATGGTTCGTTTACGGGTATTTATCTGAGGGCCTATTTGAAAACCAACTTTCTCGACTATGTACGCCAGGAAATCCTGCAATTCATCCAGAATGTGACCGAATCTGCAGTCACTGGATTAAATAATGCCCAGAACGCATTAATTGCAGCCCAAGCGGAGATCGAAAACTGGGACCTGCTAATCACCAACATGATAAAGGTCGTCGAGCAAGAGCAGAATGCAGTGATACCCCCCTTGGTAGCTGCACAAAATGCCGTGACTGCTACCCAAAACGAGCTCAACAAGATCGAGGCGCAAATAGGAAGCATCCAATCCCGGATAAACACGCTCAATGCCGAAATCCATTGGTGGAATAATTGGTACAACGCAGCCCCGTGGTGGGAAAAACCATGGAGGTGGCCACGTATTGTATCTGAGGTGGGCTGGCGCTCAGCTGAAATAACAGCGCATTACGGCACAATCGTTACCTTGCTAGTAACCCGGGCAGCAGCGTGGGCCACTCTAGAAATCGCGAAGACGGGTTTGAAAATCGCCGAATCAATCGTAGTTATATCCGACCCATCGCTCGACCCACGGGTAGTTGCGCTTGCAGCGTCTCGTGCCGTTGCATGGACAACGTTGAAGGTCGCAGAAGCAGCAATCGTCGCCGCAAAGGCAGTCGTATCGGGATTCTCCTCTCTAACCCAATTCATCGTGGCGTGGGGATTGGGAGGGGCATTCAACATCACATCTGCCAGCTTTGAAGCTGATTTCAACAATGTGAAAGGTCACATAGTTACGCTCAGCGCCGACATCGTGTTCATAGGGATATCTAGGAATGTAACGTTTTCATTTAATTTTGATGATCCTATCTCGAGTGTTCAAAACCTTGGTTTGGAGATACTGAAAAACGCGGGGATAGATGCACCTCTTTGATATTCCCAGTTGCCGAAGAAGCAAGGGCAGTACTGCCGGAAGTTCCCACTGTTACCAGCGTTACCAGAGGGCTTGAACACTTCATAGAAAGGGGTGAGAGCTAGATGCAATACGAAATTCCAAGACTAAAAAAGAATACCAGGAGTGTTAGTCACTACCACTTAACACGTGTTAGGAAACACTTATGCCTTCTTTAATACGGTATATATCTGGGTAGGGCACGGCAACGACCGTGGGCCCAGCTGTGGAGAGCTTGAGCACCGAAGAATATGCTGCGAAAATTCGTGGCTATGTCCGCGAAGCGCGTAAAAAGAAAGCCCTTCAGGATTTTTACACAGCAGGTATGCTTTATCAGCGTGCAGCTAAACTTGCCCACAAGGCGAATCGATCTCCCAGGAAATACGAGTCACAGGCACTCGCGTGTTTTGAGATGCAGCTTCAGAGTAGTTTAGGGGATGAAGAGTTTTCGAAGGCAGCGGATACTTTGGAGAAAATCGCGAAAATGTATGAGGAGAGCGGGGACACTCAGCTCGCTACCGAGCTTCGTCTGCAGGCTAGTTACCTTCGCCTTCGGGGTATTGAAACCATGGTTTCATAGCTCTGATGTGAAACCGAAGCCTAATCTCCACTTCGTTCACCTATGACTACAATAAAAATAAGCACCAAACCAACAGCAACAAGGACATCACTGACTTGATGCAAAAACAAGGATTCAATTATAATTAATCCGAAAAGGGCTGTAAAGCAAGGGATTCCGGAACTAATACTAGAGCACTGAAGTTGTGATGTAAATGCAATATTCATGAAGAGTACGGCAAATCCCAGAGAAAAGAGCCCAATTAGTCCGAGGATGACCAGTACAGGAGTTTTACTTAACCAGTCTCGTAGGTGTGAGAACACTTGAAACCATTTCAGGTTATGGGTTTCTTGATCTGGAGTAGCTTGGGGGCTACGATGCAGGAGTAGGGTTAACCCCATGAGAATCATGCCAATAACGAAGAGGAAAATTCCTAGGTAATGCCAGAGGTCTGGAAATACTCGGAAATAAGGGAAAAGGGACCACTGGATAATAATCCGGTAACGTAAAGCAAAGATGGCCTCGTCGAGACAGATCCAGACCGCGAAACTAATGATGAAAAATGGAATGAATGCCAGAGAGTAGAAAATCCAATCGTATTTAATGGTCTGAAATCGTTGGAGCCTGTCACGCCAGGAAGATTGCTCTTGAGTTCCCATCACGTCAACCTCCCTTGTTGGGATAAGAGTCCCAAGACAACCTTAAAGGCGTTAATTGAGGTGATGATGAGGAGCCCATAGATTACAAAGAAGTTACCAATCGTATGAAGAGCGAGGGGTTGAATTTCAAAGGTCAAAAACACATAGATATTGGAAGGCAGGGTACCTTTCAAGAATTCGCCTTGATAAAGGAAGGCTTGGTGCATACAAAACCATACACCCATACTCGCGAGAACAAGGGCTAAGAACCCAATGATTTTAAACAAATCTGAATGGCACAAAAAATGGACCAGTCGACTTTGAAACCGATGGGAAGGAGCATCAGATTTCTCAGTCATAATTAAAGTAAGGGATATAGGCAGAAAGAAGAGCACTAGTCCGATAGAGGCTAACAGGATTCCAATATCATGTAATTGTGTTAGTGTGAATGCAGGAAGGATGACTATGAGCTCTGGAGGTAAATATTGGCCAAAATACAACTCCATGAAGGCTCTATCCAAAAAAGCTTCGACCCCAATAAAAACTAAAAGAAACGCGAAGATACTTAGCCCGATGAACACAGCCAATTCTTTCCGTTTAGCACGGAGCAGGTCTGGGGAAGAATTTGGTGACATTTTTGAGCCCCTGATTAGATTAATCCTTTAATTGATTCATTAATTAATCGATTTATGATTTTTTATGTGAGACCTCCAGAACAAATAGATTGAGCAAAATCTGGCCAATTAAGGTTGACACAAAGAATCTTAACTAGGCTATTTCCGTAAATAAGCACTTCAGCCTGTTTAGATTGAATGCGACAACCATCATGAAGAGTTGCAGTGACAATGAACTTCTCGAAGAAAAGATTACCTTCAACCATCATGATCACGGGCTTAAATGATATAGAGTTAAGATTTTGAAACCTCTACTTTAATCGACGATTGACTCCTTCGTAGCTAGAAAGTGTTATTCCGAGTAACTCAATAATACAACCTTTGTCGAAAAAGAGAATAATTTGGTCAACATCACCGGTTTTAATGGAATCGACAGATTCGTTTACAGCTTGAAGAATCGACGCGTTGGTTTGCATTATTTGCTTTCCCCATATTTGATCCAAATTTGTTTGCTTTATAATTGGTGATAACTTTTCTGAAACGTTTTGTGGTAAAGGTTCGAACATAAATTGAACTAAATTGCCAGAACTAATGCTACTGCTAAACCGAACATTGGTCGCACCTGGGATAGTTTAATCTTAAATCCTGCAGCCATTAATGCCCTTTTAGCATAAATTGGTCGACAATCCACCCATTGTGGAAATCTCCTGTGAATCCATTCGTACATCCTAACAATCGATGAAGGTTCCTCAGGCTTTACTAGAGAAACAATACTGATCCTCCCTCCAGATTTGAGAACCCGTTTGCACTCCCCAAGTAATCGCGGAATGTCAGGTGTGTCAAACAACTCAAGTGTGAAGCTCATAAACACTGCATCAAACTGCCTGTCTAATAGGGGAAGGGGTAAAGCATCACAACAATACAGGATTACACGGTCATTGAGTGAGGTTCGTGAGATTCGCCGACGGGTTACTGCGCACATCCGTTCGGCGATGTCAATACCGACAACTCCGCCCTGTGGGCCAACTTTTTTCGCCAATTCGAGAATCCCATGGCCGGTGCCAAATCCTATCTCGAGAACCCTTTCACCGGGTTGAATATGAAGCAGTTCTATTCCTGCCATTGCATACGGTCTTTCAAATTGACCACCAATGTAATCATAAATCAGTCCGTATCGATTGTAAGTGTTTTTTGCTTCAGCTCTTGACCGGTTTACGCGACTTATTGTAGGTAACTTTGACATGCTTAGACCTGCTTCAATAGAAGATAGTTTACTAAACCTCCCGCATCTAAAAATACTACTATTTAATTTAGCCAAAAATCGGGGAGAATCGTGATTGAACTAAGACCCTCATACGCGAAATAATTACCCCATCATTTGAGCTAAGAACAGACAAGCATAATCGCGATTACGATCTTCATGACATCTATAATGATGAAAATCTATACAATCTGAAGCACGGTACACTTAAGAAGCATCTTCGAAATCGTTTTTCGGATTACTCGCTCTGTGTAATTCTGGAAATATCGAGGTTTACAAATATGCGAATTAATCGTAATATTGTAGTCCTTTTTGGAATTAGTTTACTGCTTCTTCCTTTTGTTTCAGTATGGTTTTCAGGATTTCCAATAACACCTTCAAGAACTGTCACGGCTTTGCCAGCACCAACCGTGACTCCTCGAATTCTCTATTACACTGAATTTGCCGATAATTCTCAAGGTATGACTGGTGAAGTCAAGAATACCTGGGAAGCTATCAACGACACTCATGGTACTAACTATATCCGAACTAATCTTACATCCTACACGGACCTTGCCGCCGAACTACCGAACCATGACATTCTACTCATCCCTGAACAAGAG
>JABXGU010000026.1 GCA_016550415.1 archaeon
AAAAAATTGCAACCTATGCAGCCACGTTTCTTGATGAGAACAGTTCCCTTTTTACCCAATATTATGCTACAGAGATTCTTTATTTTCTAGTTGAAACCGGGCTTGACCCAGATGCTCTCTCACAACCAGATTGGAACAGGATTCACGAAGGGCTCCTCAATCACGTAACCTATCACGGTCTCTTCATCGACTCTTCACTCCCTTCAGGGAAATGGACCCCCCACCTTGTCAACTTAGGTATACAATTAATTCAGCGTTTTCACCTCCTCCCTCACATTGATGTCAACCCAATCCTCAATCTCACTGATCTCACACATCCCACAGGTATCCTTCCTGTTGGAACTGAATTCACAATCTCAGCAACCGTAAAAGAACTGCGATGGGGTCAACTACTCTCCTCTATCTTTGTGAAAACTGAAATCTTCAACACTACCTACCTCGATTCCTGCAATCTGACACTTCCAGGTAACTATGAGCTCCTGGACACCGTTCCTATTTCACCAAATGCCTTAGGGCCCCAAAATCTCTCCCTCACCGCATATTCACCAGGAGTTATCCCCTCCTACATCAGCACTACACACATTTGTACAGGCTGGGGCAATTTAACCCTTCAACCCTTTCTTACTCCCAGTTCAAACGTACCCAGAAGCATCCCAGTAAACGTAACCATTGAGCTGGGTCTAGCGGGCAGCATGAATCCTACAGACCCCCTTCCAAGAGGTAATGTTACTATCACCGTTGAAACAACATCTGATATGTACCCCGCCTTCCTTCAGGCTCCAAACCAATATGGCACTACAATCTCTACACAACATCTAGCTCCCCTCACCCATCTCCTTCGCATTAATGCCAGTATACCTTACTGCACCTTCCACACCGAAACCACCCCACTGTCAGTTGTAATATTTGACACCCATTTAACCTTGGAACAGACTTTTCCTACAACCCCCGTCCTCTTTGATCCTGCCACTATTGTTGTTGGACTCTGGAATGAAAGCGGCACTCCGCTAGAAGGTTATCAGGTAATTTTCAACATCACTCGTCCTAGCGAACCTGTCCCCTATTTAACGATGAAAGTGATAACCAACGAGACTGGTCTAGCCCTCTGCTTATGGGATCCCGATGAGGTTGGACAATGGCAAATCACCTTTGACTTTCGGAGCCAAGATATGTATAGCGCCAGTAATGGTGCAATAATGATATTTGTCAAACGCCGACCGCTAGCTTGCACAATCACACAACCCCCGTCACCACCTCCTTTCATTGGGGACCAAAGTTCCATCGAAATAAAAGTATCAGACGAACTAAACGGATCCTATATTCCAAATCTATTCATCAGCCTATATGAAGACGGTAACCTACTTGCATCCAATATCACCGACGTTACTGGCAAAGCCATTTGTCAATGGTTTGCTACAGCTCCGGTCGGTATCAGAGAACTTCATGTCGAAATCACTGGTACAGCAACGCATGAACAGTGGATCTCAACACCTTTCACGTATCTAATTCGTGATTCCACCTTCATCACCCTCACCAGCAACACGACACAGGTCTTTATCGGTGAACCTCTCGCATTAGAGGTGCTAATCACTACATCCGCCTCGGGTCCTCCCAATGGAACAGCCTCCATTTATTGGGATGGATCTTGGAAACAGGACATCCTGATTACCCAAGGAATGAGTAACCTTGTCCTCACAACTGACTATTCTGAGCTTGCCGGTGAACACTTGGTAATTGTTCGTTTTGGACACTTAGATGATCCAGATTTCTATTCAGAAACCTCCGCGGCACTCCAATTCACATTACAGGGCGTCATTACACCCACCATTACCTTGACTATCAATCCCCTCGAAATTGACGATCCCTTTCTCGAGCCCACCTTAGAAATCGTTGTACTACTCTCATACCTTAATGGCTCTTCCTTGCACAGGCTCATAGCAAATCTCTCAATTTCACTCTATTCTCAAGAAGGGTCACTTCTTGAACACTTCATAATCTTGACCGATGCTTCAGGAACAGGCTACTTAACCATTATAACACCCCCACC
>JABXGU010000296.1 GCA_016550415.1 archaeon
GAATAATCAGATTGGGGTCCGTGGGGGAAATAAAAGAGTTTGGCTTCAAGTCCGTAAGGAAGGACTCCATATTGTACGTAATATCCCCACCCCATCGCACCATACAAACGCGGATTGGAGTAATAGTCAGCCCTATCATAATAGTGAATCGCATTTATATCGGAATCTTGGGTAGGAACGCAAGAGTAAGCGTACTGGCCGTTCTCATATACCCCAAACCATCGAGGATTGGGGACATTGTAATCCTGCATGTATTCATTTCCGCCATATCCGTCGATTAAGGCGTCCCGAACATATTCTGTACCGTATCTTGTGTAATTCTCTACTGCCCGAGCCCCAGTTATGGGATAGCCTCCGTTGTGATAGCTCCTACCATAGATGACCAACCTCGCTTCGCCATTATTGACACGATCATACCTAACTTCAAGCGTGAAGTAGTTAGGATAGAATGTCCATACTCTGTCAATATCTGATCCGTCGGGCCATTCATCGGTAGTTTTGTTTATGACAAGTCTGGTGAAGACAGGGCCACTTATTGATAGCAAATCGTCCAAAGTTGCTGTATCTTCATTTCCAATTATTTCGTCACGCCACGGCTGTTGGCCATCTGTAATAATACCTGCTTCCACAGATCCAGGGTAGGGATATTGCCAAGTATAGTCCTCGCCAATCAAGTCGTAACCGTTTACTATAAAATCGTCCAGAAATCCATAGTCTAGATTCATTTTCGCCTGATAGCTAGGAGCGGTAACAGAGCCAGTATCATTATCCCATTCCACGTATGTAGGAGATGCCGGTGCTACCGGGTTACCTCCTCCTGAGAAGTATACGTAATAATGAACGGTATCCCCTTTGGTAATGTTCGAAAGAAAAGTAATTGTGCAAGAATCCAAATAAGGTGCTCCTCCTGTTATGTTCCACACTTGATAAGGTACCAGGTGCCATGTACCATTATAGAATTTCACATGTATGTTCTTTTCCCTGGCAAAACCAGAGGGAAACTCGAGGTACACATTGATTGGCTCATTTGTTCTGTTAGCAACACCTGGCTCAGTTACGGTAACCCTTACTCGGTAGTTCCACTCACTGTAAAGAGCCGGATCCCATTCATATGTTTCGATTCCATTGTGATATGGTGGAGAGCCATTTGCCTTTACGGGAAGCGGAATTGGCAGTTGGAATGAAAATGATACAAGTAGCAGCAAAGCTATGAATATTACTGGTCGGTGAAAATCTCTTCTCAATTTACTTCACAACAAATTGAGATTGAAAAGTCGTATAAATGTCTTTGGTAATTCTCTCTAACCAGTAATCTTGACTATTTCTGTAAGGAGAGAGTTGATGGTTATCTCCCTGGTTCTGAGTATCCCGTGATTGAATTGTCGTCCTCGGTTTATGCCCTTTATACTCTGCTCGATTATTCTTTGCTTAATCCATCGCATTCCTGATGGATTGAATTTGTAGACATCCTTTGTCTTTCTGCAACGTCCCAGTTTGGTTGTAGTCAAGTAAGTGCAAAATCCTTTTTCTGCCAGGTTCCCGAGTGTCTTTCTAACGATACAATGTATTATTGGGAATCTTGTACTCTTATCACCTAACCTTTCTAAAGCAATTTTAGCCAATCTTGCGCTTGTGAATACGTTGCTCTTCCAGTTTGAATTTACCTTGGTAATGTATTCCAGGATTATCTGATTTATTAGTTCTTCATCATTCTTCATTTGAATCTACCTAGGTTAGATTGTTATGAATAATATTCCTTCAACAACTCCAAATGCTTTATCGCTTGCTTCTGTTCCAGTGTGCCTTCATTCCATCTTTTTCTGATGACATCTATCAGATACTCGGGAAAGAATGTTGTGAATTTTATGTCTGACTTCAGGAGCAAAATCCGTCTTCCTTCGCCATCCTCCACAGCCCTCACTATATCAAGCTCCTTGAGTCGCTTAATCAGAGTGGGAAGAGAGTTCTTAACGTAAAGATCCAATTCATCTTCAAGTTCTTCGGAGTAATATGGTTTTTCTCGAAGCTTCTTAATGATTAGGTAGATGTCAGGGCTGGACAAGATTCTTGAGAAACGAGATGTGTCATCTGGAGTA
>JABXGU010000297.1 GCA_016550415.1 archaeon
ATAACAACTGGCTATGTCCGAGCTGTTCATACCTCCTTTACTTGGAAACTCCCCGGCTCCCTTTATTGGGGTGATCCCCTTTACATGTATGCTACCTTCCGAGATACGGATCACAGCATCGTTCTATCGGATCCCTCCAATACTACAGTAACTCTATGGTTGAGCTGGTCAGATTGGGAAGTTGTTCAAATCTTCCCCAATGGCACCTATTATCTAAGAATTAACACGACTAGTGAGAATGTCGGATTGGCAAATTTTGTTATTCGTTTTGCACGTGATTTCTTTGAAACTCGTGAGCAGCTCATCCAAATCACAATAAACCCACTCCCTCTCTATGTTGAAGTGCTATCCACATCACCATGGAATTCTGATTATAATGGATTGGTTGTAATTACAGTCAAGGTCACCGATAAGTATGGCAATCGTATCAATGACTCAAATACCGTCTTCAATTGGGCAGGACACACCGATGTCAGTATGGCCTTTATTGGCAATGGTGTTTTCAATGCGACGTTCCTGGCTAATGAAAGTGTGGGCACCTACATTATCAATGTCAAAGCCAGTAAAGTCAACTGTCAGACTGGTATTGGTATTGCAACACTATTCATCGTACCTGTTGAAACTGAACTTGTCATAGTAACACCACTCATCATAAGAGTTGTAGGTGAATCCTTCATCATCTCTGCCAACTTTACAACCATCGATGGTGTGCCTCTCACTAATGCCAGCCTTTATTACAATTGGGCGGGAGGTAGCGATTTACTTGTCCATGTTGGTGGAGGAATATTTAACGCAACCCTTGACAGTATCGGTCTTGATTTAGGTCAATTCACCGTTTATGTAACTGCAAGCAGCCCCAATGTGGTTGGAAAAATTGGCATAGTCACAGTCATCCTCACCGTCGTTCCAGCAGAGTTGAAGCCTCAGTTTTCAGTCATTAACGTAAACTGGACCGAGAGTTTCTGGGTCCTTATTTACTTCAATGACTCCTACCATAACCTGCCTATTGATGGTGCAGATATCCTCTATCGTTGGGGTGTGGAATCTGATTTCCTTCAACCAACTGGAATCCCTGGTTGGTACAATATATCACTCTCTACAAGTTCCTTCACAGTAGGCATGTACGAAGTTTCTCTCAGCGCTGACCAGGAAGGTTATCAATTCTGCTCCACAATCATCACAATCAACATCTTCAAACAGCCAACCACTCTTAGTCTCATTCAAATTGAAGCTTACTACGAAGAAGCTGATGTAATTGTACCCCTCAGTGGTACTACTTGGGCGGTTCCTCAAGGAGATATCCTGAGGCTCTATTTCCAGTTCAATGACTCCTATGGAAACCCAATCATCGACGCTAGTGCCACATACTATGGAGGTGGGTTGGGTGATGGAATCCTCGAATACATCAATGGCTATTACACTGCTTTTATTAATCTGACAGAGGTGGGGACTGGACACTACTCCCTTAATATCTACTTCACAAGGCAAAACTATGTTTCAGGACAGAGAACTGATCTATATGTAACCGTGATTTTAGTTCCCACAGAGATAATTGCCCTTTCTTCTCCGCCCTCTGTCTACGCTGGTGAACTCTTTAACATCACTGTGATGTATTATGACACCTTCCATGACCTCCCCATTGTTAATGCAAATCTCACCTTAACCATCCCTGGATATCTTGGACCCCTAACCATGACAAACAATGGTGATGGAACCTATACCTACACGAGTCTTAGTATCGTCATTGTGGAAACCTATCAGATTCAAATCGCTGCCCGTGGTGCTGCCAAGTACTCTCAAGCTACTCTAATAATTACCCTAGTTGTCAGCACCAGTCCAGCAACTCAATTAACATTCTTTCTTGGCTTGGTCGCAGCATTGATTGGTTTTATCATATTAGGGGCGTGGCTTGCTTACAGCAAAGTGCTTTCAATTCCATGGTTGGTTCGCAAGATGCGAAAGATGTCCCGAACCATTGGTCGGGGCAAGACCCCCTCATTATCTGGTCGTGATGTTAATCGCATTGCAACACGTTCCGATTCGATGGTGGGCATAGCAGAACCTGCCTACGATGGCATCGGCATCGCCATGACTGCTTCAGTAATTCCTGTAGTTGTCGCAACGAAGGAACGCGAAGCCGAAGATGACGTTCTATGGCTGGAATTGGAACAGATACCAGGCATTGGTCATGAACAGAAACTAGAACTCTTCGAAGAGATGAAGCGGATTCCGCCAAAGGACCGAGTCTGGTTCATTGAAGATCTTAAACGCCAAATGACAGAACGCGGACCCAGTGTGCCACCTCCACCAGTGACTGAGGCATTAGAAATTCCACCGGGTATTGATCCAGATGTCATGAAGCGATTGGATTCAATCACATCCATGAGCCCAGAGGAGAAAGCAGCGGTTATTGAACAGATGAAAGGACTCCCCAAGAAAGAACAAGAGGAAATAATTCAGGCACTGGAAGATAGTCTATGATAATTGAAAAGAACTGATACAGCTGAAAAAGCTCTAGCTGACCGGTAACCCTATTAGGTGGCAGCTGTTGCATATGTTCCTACCCATTTACCTAGACTTTCGTTATGGTGAAAAAAATGGAGAATGGAGCATCTAGTTCAACTTCCGAGCTGTTTCTGAAGATTATCAAGGCTCGTCACGCCATCCGAGACTATGATACACAGCGTCCTGTTGATGAAGCTCTCCTGTACAAAATTATTGAAGCTGGTGGATATGCACCATCTGCGGAAAATCAGCAGCCTTGGCGAATAATAATCGTTCGAGATAAAGCCAAGCAGCGTCGTATTGGTGAGCTTGCTGTTCAACGCACAATCGAGCTATTTGGTCGTATTACACCTCGCCAGGAACTGGAGCGGCGACTTGGATACATCAATGCCATTCCAAGTCGGGAAAAAACCATTGATTGGCTTATTACTGGAAGACGATTCGAGTACATTAAGGGGGAGTCGGAAACTGATGGCGCACCAATTCTCCTGGTGTTAGTTATTGAAGCCACTCATGTTGGTAATTCCCAGCCAACTCTTCGAGGTACCGGTGGTGTCTATGGTTGGAGTAGCCAACGCCATGCAGTAATCGCTGGTAGCATGTTAATGCAGAACTGTTGGCTGGCTGCCACGGCCCTTGGATTGGGTGCCTGTGTGTCCAGTGTCCAGTTGGACCACTATGATGATGTTCGTGAAATTTCTGAGTTACTTGATATCCCTCATCCTCACTGGATACCAATAATGTGTCTAGCTATTGGCTATCCCAAGAATCCTCGTGTGCAGGGACCTCCAAGGCAGTCCCCAGAGGAAATCACCTACGAAAATACTTGGGGTAATAATTGGCGTCCCAAGCGAATTTCAAAAAGATGAGAAAGGGAGGATGGATAAATGGATGCCCTAAAGACATTGCAAAAATTTGTCGTAGCTTGGATGGATGAGCTATGGTGGAGTATGCGTGATCGAGTCGGTGCACTTTCCATGATGGAGTGCCTATCAAATTCATGGCAAGCTGCAGGACGGGAAATTGGTGAACTAGCTCGACATGATGGATTGACTCCAGTGGAAACCACTACTAAGATTCTATCTATTTTGGGACGAAATGCAACTGTTGAAGATGGCGCAGTTAAAGTTACAAAGTGTCCACTTTGGGACCGAATTAAAGAGAGAAACCTAGAATATGCTTTCAAATGTGAGGATTTTGCCTGTGCCCCTCTCCTTGCGGGGTTGAAAGAAGTGATGGGCGCCAAAAAAACCTCTGTAGAAACAAGCATGCGACTAATTCATTTGGAACAGGCACGACTTGAA